>JANOJO010000632.1:0-4328 GCA_031418795.1 Bacteroidota bacterium
AAAAAGTTTTATACTGTCGCCCATATCGAACATCATTTCAATGGATTTTTAACCAATAAAATTCCCGGCCTTAGAAATTTAAACTGGTATCTTGTTGGCGGTATTAATACATTTCATTTAGATAAATTTGATTACTTAGAAACATTTGCCGGTTTTGAAAACATATTGAAAATCTTACGTGTTGATTATGTTTTTTCATTTAGGGATGGCAAGGGCGGAAAATCAACTTTCAGAATTGGTTTGAAAACAAGGATAACGAGAAGTGATGATTGATGAGTTGAACAGAAAATTACCAGTCGTTTTTTTTAAGAAGAAGCATTGTTTCAATAATAAATCTCCAATTATCAGACTCTTGTCATACCGAAACGGTGAATTTAAGATTCATTTTAATTAGGAAAACGTAGTGAGGTATCTTAATCTTTTAAAACTATGAGATACTTCTCCGCCTATAGCGGATCAGTATGACAAGACTCCGATGGAATGATTGGCTTTTTTGTCTCTCAGCCTGCTAATAAATTATCATTCAATTTTTCTATCACTTATTTTATCTTTACACTGTTTTAGAATTTTGCCCAACCTGAAATTGGGTTTCCGGCTTTTCGCCGGGATTAAAATTCAAAAATTATGGCAGCATTACACAACCGAATCTCCCGCAAGGAACTGAAAGAAATCATTAAGAACGACCCCACGCCCCGCACTACTATTTCATTTTATTGTTATTTCAAAATAGATGAGCCTGCAACTTTTCGCAATTCACTTTATAAAGATTTAAAAAACCTGGATGTGCTTGGCCGGATTTACCTGGCACATGAGGGTATCAATGCACAGATAAGTTTGCCTGCAGAAAAAATGGATGTGTTTAAAAACTACCTCTATTCAATTGAACCATTAAATGGTTTGAGATTGAATATTGCAGTGAATGATGATGCCTGCACCGCTGCAAGCGGGGGTAAGAGTTTTTATGTACTGGACATTAAAGTGCGGAATAAAATTGTAGCTGATGGTATTACTGATCCTTTATTTAGTATGGCAAATAAAGGAAAGTATGTAAACGCAGACCAGTTTAATAAACTTACTAATGAACCGGACACCGTGGTTATTGATATGAGAAATCATTATGAATTTGAAGTAGGGCATTTTGAAAATGCCATTGAAATTCCATCTGATACTTTTCGGGAACAACTGCCAATGGCAGTAGAAATGATGAAAGCGGACAAGGATAAAAACATAATTATGTACTGCACCGGCGGCATTCGTTGTGAAAAAGCATCAGCCTACATGCTGCACAAAGGATTTAAAAATGTTTTTCATCTTGAAGGCGGCATTATTAATTATGTAAATGAAGTAAAGCAGAGAGGTATGGAGTTAAAATTTCATGGAAAGAATTTTGTATTTGACCAGCGGCTGGGGGAGAGGGTGACAGAAGAAATAATTTCTCAATGCCACCAGTGCGGCAAGCCTGCTGATACACATGTAAACTGTGTAAACGATGCCTGTCATCTTTTGTTTATACAATGCGATGAATGCAAAAAGAAATTTGAAAACACTTGCAGCAAAGAATGCCAGGATTTTATTCACCTGCCTGCAGTGGAACAAAAAAAATTAAGAAGTGGAATTGATAAGGGGAGAAATGTTTTTAATAAATCGAGAGTGCATAAGGAACGGTTAGGGAATTTTAATGATGTAAAGGAAGTCCCCCAATAATATTACATTTGATTGCTATTTAATATGACAAATGAATCTTTGGAGTAATGATACAGAAATACATTTTTTTAAAGAGGCCCTAAAGAATTTTGCATCGCCGGAACAGCTATTTTATAAACTGCAATCTGGCTACTTTGCATACATTCCTAAGGGGATAGATGCCGAGGGTCAGACACTACAAAGTAGAAACTCACTTATTGGACAGTATACAGAAAAATGGTGTAAGTTTTTTTTCGAACCAATTGCAAGGCAACTTGGATTTTTTGCTGTTAACGGCGTTGTTTGTGATGAACTGGGTTTGACAAAGCAAACAAATGCTGACTTAGCTTTTTGTACTACAAACGAGGTAAATCAAAAAGCTGAAAATATTAAACTGCTCTTTGAAATCAAAATGAGTGTAATTTCAAACTACAAGTATGATAAAAAGAATGGAGTACAGCTAATCGGTGACTATAAATCACATAAGGGACAGCCATCTTTAATGCGTTCAGATAGTATGTTAAAAGCTATTGGGAAGTCTATTAACATAAGAGTTTCTGGTATAGCATCAACTAAAATACCTATTATCGTTTTAGGTAACAGTCCAATTACTGATAGCTATTTAAAAAAAGTTGACTTTCTAAAAACGTCAGGAGTTATTCAGGGATTCCTTTCATTAAATCCAATTCCAACAAATACTGAATTTTCTTCATCCTCTCCGAAACTTGGTTTTCAGACTTTAATAAACAAAGAGTATATTTTGAAATATTGCAAGGAACTTGTAAAGAAGGATATGAATTATTTTTCTTCGATGCTTTCTAAGCAAAATTTAGGAGAACTCATAAACATTGCTAGCAAAGAGGTGACTAATATTGCAAAAGCGGAAAAATATTTAACTTTAATCCGAAAATAATGAAAAAGCGAAACGGAACAGAAACAAGTGCTTTCGGGACAAAAGGAAGAAGCAATCACGATTCTTCCAAATTTTATAATTCTAAAATGTATTCAACTCTTGATAAAAAAGTAATTGAAACGATTCCAACAGATATTGGGATTGAAAGTGAACTGCCTAAAGAAATCGTTAATCGAATAATTTTTGGCTCCGCTGAAAAAATGATGGAGTTGCCCAATAATTCTATTCATTTAATGATTACTTCGCCGCCATACAATGTTTCCAAAGAATACGATGAAGACCTTTCATTAAAAGAATATTTGCAACTTCTTGAAAACTCATTTAAAGAAACCTATAGAGTCTTAGTGAATGGTGGCAGGGCTTGTATTAACGTAGCTAACCTGGGCAGAAAGCCATACATTCCTTTATCAGATTATATTTCGCAAATAATGTTGGAAATTGGTTTCAATATGAGAGGTGAAATTATTTGGAATAAATCAGCAAGTGCAAGCCCCTCAACAGCATGGGGTAGTTGGCAAAGTGCTGCAAACCCAATTCTAAGAGATGT
This sequence comes from Bacteroidota bacterium, assembly GCA_031418795.1. Classification (GTDB taxonomy): domain Bacteria; phylum Bacteroidota; class Bacteroidia; order Chitinophagales; family Chitinophagaceae; genus VBAS01. The sequence goes on from JANOJO010000632.1 coordinate 3,144, forward strand.
TCACGAATATATTTTAGTATTTTCTAAAGGCGATTATAAAAGGGAAAAAGGCAACAAGGAAAACACAATATCTAAAGAACAATTTATGGAGTGGACAAAATCAATTTGGACAATGAATGCCGAAAGTGCAAGAAGAATAGGACACCCTGCACCATTTCCAGAAGAATTGCCTAATAGACTTATTCAACTTTATTCATTTACAAATGATGTTATTCTTGACCCATTTATGGGTAGTGGAACAACAGCAATTTCGGCTTTGAAAGCAAATCGAAACTATGTTGGTTACGAAAATAACAAAGAATATGTTGGCCTTGCTAATCGCCGTATTGAGCCTTTTAAATTACAGAGTAAATTGTCTTTCAAAATTGATGAGCCCCAAGCTGAACCTCTATAGGCAACATAAACAATTGTGTAGTTTAATAAATCAAATAAACCCTACCTGTTAAACCATTCTTTCAACTTACTCAACTCCACATTACCCCCGCTAAAAATTACACCCACTCTTTTTCCCTCAAACAATTTTTTATTTTTTAATACGGCCGCCAGCGTAACCACGGCACTTGGCTCCACCACAATCTTCATTCTTTCATAAACCAATTTTAAGGAAGCAATAATTTCTTCATCGCTTACCGTCAGCACATCTTTTACATATTTTTTTATAATGGGAAATGTTTTATCACCGAGTGTGGTAAGCAACCCATCAGCAATGGTTTTTACAAAGGGTGCTTTTTCTATTTTACCAGATGCAAAACTTAAAACTGCATCAGCTGCGCCTTCAGGTTCTGCAGCGTAAACAGTTGTGGTAGGCGAAAAATAATGTGTACTTAAACATGTACCGCTTAGTAAGCCTCCACCGCCAACAGGAGCAATGATAAAATCCAATGTAGGAATTTCCTCAATCAACTCTTTGGCGCAAGTGGCCTGGCCTGTTATTACTTCATAATTATTATAAGGATGAATAAATTCGGCGCCGGTTCTTTCCACAAGTTCGTTCAGCATTTTTTCTCTTGCCTGCTGGTTGGGTTCACAAAAAAATATTTCACCGCCATAGCCACTCACGGCATCCACTTTTACTTTCGGAGAATTATCCGGCATAACAATATATGCTTTCGTTCCAACAGCTCTTGCTGCATATGCTATGGCCTGCGCATGATTGCCGGACGAATGTGTGGCAATTCCTTTTTG
>JANOJO010000633.1:0-2953 GCA_031418795.1 Bacteroidota bacterium
AGTTGATTTTTTTATTTCCCTGGGCAGTGGTAGTAAAAAGTGTAGGCTGGCTTGCATTAGTAGAAATTGTAATTTTCTTATTTATACTTTTCATGGGATTTTTATATGCTCATAAAAAAGGGGCATTAAAATGGCAGTAAGCCTCACAAAACCCCGCCGAAGCGGGGGCTTTTCATGACACAATGCCAACTTATTTGATGACACTAATTTTTATTGAAATAATTTTGTATAAAATATTACAGTGAATGAATCTTTAAATAATAGTAATGCTTCTTTGATCCCCCCTTTGGGGGGGGCTGAGAAATTTCAATCAGAATCTGAACTTGCTTTTCCGGGAGAAGTTCACCCAACTCCTTCAGGTGGCGTATTGGTAAGTAAACTGGACGATGTGATTAACTGGGCCAGAAGTAATTCTTTATGGCCTTTGGTTTTTGGCACCAGTTGCTGTGCTATTGAAATGATGAGTACCGCTTCGGCAAAATATGACTGGAGCCGTTTTGGTTTTGAAGTAACAAGGGCAACTCCAAGACAGGCTGATGTAATTATTATAGCGGGAACTATTGTAAATAAAATAGCGCCGGTATTGAAAAGATTATACGACCAGATGGGTGATCCGAAATATGTAATTGCCATGGGTGCATGTGCTACAAGTGGCGGCCCGTTTTTCTATAATACTTATTCAGTAGTAAAAGGAGCTGACCATGTAATACCGGTAGATGTATATGTAGCAGGATGCCCGCCAAGGCCCGAAGCATTGATACATGCTTTAATAACCTTGCAACAAAAAATAAAAAAAGGATTAACAAGGGAACAGATAAAAGAAGAAAGTAAGCTGGAATATCAAAAGGCTCAATTATAAATGACCAAAGAAGAACTGAAAATAAAATTAACTGAACTGTTGCCAAACGTCAGCTTTGATGAAACGGGTGAATGGCTGAATATGAATATTGCTGTCAGTGATTTTTTAAAAACAGCAGAATTACTCCGCAATAATCCTGAACTGAATTTTGATTACCTCTTTTGCCAAACCTGTATTGATTTCAAAACACATCTTACGATGGTGTATCATTTTGAATCAACACACTACCGTCTGCCTTTGGTAGTGAAAGTACAACTGGACAGAAACAAGCCTGAAATAGAAACCGTATCGCATATCTGGAGAACAGCCGATTTCCATGAAAGAGAAGTTTATGAAATGTTTGGAGTAAATTTTTTGAATCATCCGGATTTACGGTTATTAATATTACCGGATGGCTGGGAGGGGAAAAACCCGATGCGCAAAGATTTTGAAGATGCTGTGAACATGATAAAGCTATAAAGCCAAGCCCCTCTAAATCTCCCCAAAGGGGAGACTTAAGCAAACACACTTGGCCAGCTTATTTGAAGTGGTTGAATACAATTGTGATGGTTGAAATGTGATGAGTAGAAAACAAAAGTTGAAATGGCAGAACAAAAAGTTTATTAATGATATAAAGCACTGTCCCTCTCCTTCGGAGAGGGATAAGAGGGTGAGGTCTATGTACAGGGAAACAGAAATATTAAAACAATCCACCGAACCAGACGGTTTCGGTGATATGGTTATTAATATAGGACCACAGCATCCGGCTACGCATGGTGTGCTGCACCTGGTCATTACATTAAATGGAGAAACGATAAAAAAAGTTGAACCGCATCTTGGCTATATACATCGCTCTATTGAAAAAATGTGTGAGAGCCTGAGTTACCGCCAGTTTATTTATGTTACCAGTAAAATGGATTACCTCTCTTCTCACATGAACAACCACGGATGTTGCTTGTGTGTTGAGAAAGCCATGCAGATTGAAGTTCCGCCGCGGGCACAAGTGATAAGAGTATTGATGGATGAGCTTACAAGGCTTGCATCACATCAGCTTTGGTGGGGAGCTGTTGCCATGGATGTTGGGGCACTCACTCCTTTCTTTCTTTCATTCCGTGACAGGGAAATGATAAATGATATTATGGAAGAAACATGCGGCACACGGTTAACCATGAATTATATGACTCCGGGTGGCGTGATGGCTGATATTCATCCAAACTTTCAACGAAAAGTAAAAGAGTTTGTTACCCATTTTAAATCCAAGGTTGGTGAGTATGATGAACTGGTGACGGGTAATATTATTTTTCAGAACAGGACAAAAGGTGTTGGATATATTTCTAAAGAAGATGCAATCTCTTATGGCATGACTGGTCCCTCAGCAAGGGGCAGCGGTGTGAAATGTGATATAAGAAAATTATATCCTTATGAAATTTATGATAAACTGAAGTTTGATGAAATAATTGAAACCGAAGGTGATTCATTTGCACGGTATATAGTACGTATGAAAGAAATGCATCAGTCTTTATCCATCATTGACCAGTTAATAGATAATATTCCTGAAGGTGATTTCCAGGCAAAGACAAAAGCCGTATTAAAACTACCCAAAGGAGAATTTTACAGCAGGGTGGAAACAGCAAGGGGTGAGTTTGGGGTTTATATCGTGAGTGAAGGTGGCACCACTCCGTACAGAATAAAATTCCGTTCACCGGGTTTTAGTAACCTGAGTGCACTGGATCATATGGCAAGAGGTAGTAAGATTGGTGATATGGTGGCGATGATGGGAACATTGGATTTGGTGATTCCGGATATTGATAGATAAAAAATATTGCAGATTGACGATTGCAGATTTTAGATTTAACCCTCAATCGAAAATCGAAATAATAATTGGATTCCATTTGATGAGTGTAGAATGATTTAAAGTTTTGAACTTCAACCATCCCCTCCCTGGAGGGGCGAATTTCGTGACAACTGTACTTTAAACGACTTGGGGTGGGTTGATTAAATAATAAAGAGATTTGAAATCGAAGTTACGATGCTGCGTAGCGAACAAAAAGTAAAAGAGTGCCCTTCGCTTTGCTCTGGGTAAACTGCAACGGATGCTAAATAGAATTACAAATG
>JANOJO010000634.1:0-3041 GCA_031418795.1 Bacteroidota bacterium
ATAAATATGGTGTACATACTGCCGGGTTGCCAGGCGCTGTTTTTTGTATCTCTGAAAATATTTTCTCCTTCCTGGCTGCCCATAAAAAAAAATGAAGGCACATCCGACAGCGGGCGGGTGCAGGAAATAATTTCAAATCCGATAAAAACCTGGTTTGAATTAAGCTGAATATTTTTATCCTCAAGATCAAATTCCAATATCCCGAATTTAATAGTAGCGGGAATGATAATTTCTTCCTTTAATATTTCTTCACCCGGGTACAATCCGTTTTGTATGGCCACAAAGCCGGTTAAACTGCTATCGGCTGCAGCAGTTTTTTTACCAACTGATCTTACATGCAACTTTACAAAGCAGGTATCATAATTCTGATTTATTTTCACCTGTACTGCTTCCAATTTTAATTTAGCTGCAGGTAATTGAAACACCTGTCCTATTTCTCCACCGGTTCCTTTCTCATTCCAGTTTCTGTAATAAGTCATCCTGTTTTCGTTGCCACTGCCACCGGCAACAGACGAAACAATAATTAAATTTTCAAGCTGTCCAACAGTCATCTGCAATAAAAATTCTTTTGTGCCTGAAAATTCTTTTAAAGTAAAATATCGTTTTTCAAAACCTACTGCAGAAATAACAACCGTATCATTTGGTTTGCTGTTACGGGGCAAACGAAAATGAAACCTGCCCAGCGAATCGGTAAACATTCCTGAATTTTTTTTTATGTAAGAAATAGTAGCAAAAGGTATTGGCTGCCTGTCTTCGCTATTTAATACCTGGCCCAGAATCCGCTGTTGTGAAAACCCGGCAAATGAAATACTGAACAGAAAAATAAAAAGGAATATTTTTTGATTGGTATATAGCCACATGTGTAATTATAATTAGAAAAGCGTGAAATTAATGATTTTCAATTATCAGGTTTGCCTGAATCACAAAATCTAAATCCGAAATCTCTTATTTATTTTATGTACTTTTATTGAAAACAAAATTGAAATGGGTCTTGTATATGCAGATATTACGTTGATTAACGGAGAAGATTTGATATTGGCCAAAAGGCATTATATCGGACAGGAAGAAATAAAACAAATGTCTGTGAAAATGTTGGCCGATAGCGGCTCATACATGATGGCTATTAACGAAACAATTCAGGAACAATTACAGTTGCCATTGAAGGAAAAAAGAAAAGCACAAATGGTAAATGGCAGTGTGGAAGAATTTGATGTTGTCGGACCCATTGAAGTAAAATTTAAAAACAGGAGATGTTCTATTGAAGCGATGGTATTGCCAGGGGATAATGAACCTCTATTAGGCGCCATACCAATGGAAGAAATGGATGTCCTTATTCATCCTTTGAGGCAAGAACTTATAGTAAATCCCGAACATCCATATTTTGCTCAACTGAAAATGAAGTAATAATTTTTCTCCGTGATATTTCTGCAAAAAAATAACAAATATGGAATCCTTACTTTCTAATTAAGGAATCAAAGCAGGCTTAATGCAATTATCCAGTTTTTTATCAAACACATTATATGCTTTTGCGCCATCTTGTAATGAGAACCGGTGTGTGATAATATTTTCTATTGCGTATTGCTGTACTATTTCTTCACGCAAAAGTTTTTCAGCATAAAAATGTGCAGGGCAGCGGCCAATTTTATACACTAAATTTTTATCATAAGCTTCAACCGGTGAAAAAGAAAAATTCTTTGCTGTATGTACTCCTGCTGATGAAATAGTACCGCCGGGTCTTAATAAATCAATTGCCAAACGAAGTGCATCAGGGCTGCCTACTACTTCCATTACTGCATCGACGCCCCGGCCGTTAGTTGCATTTAGTATTTGCTCTTTTACATCATAAAAAGTTGGATTGAGTGGAATAGCGCCGAATTCCCTTGCCTGTTGCAAACGTTCCGTCAAATAATCAATTGCAAAAATTTTTTCAGCGCCAAGATGTCTGGCTGCAACAATCGTCATCAAACCAACCGGGCCACAACCAATAACAATATAAACACCATTATTATTTACACCTGCATTCTCTGCACAAAAATATCCGGTGGAAAAAATATCGCCGAGCAACAATCCTTTTTCTTCACTCAGATCATTACTCAATGGCAACAACGTACTATCAGCCATCGGCACACGAATAAAATTTGCCTGTGCGCCATGCAGTCCATGCCCCAGCTGCACCCAACCGAATAAATTTCCTTTCTCACAACGACATGTCAAACCAATACGGCAATAAAAACATTCGCCGCAGGAAGTTGTAAACGGACTGAGTACTCTTGATCCTTTATGAAATTTCTTTACGTCTCTTCCGGTTTCTATTACAATACCAACAAACTCATGACCCATTACGGTTCCATTATCCAATCCAGTTTCTCTTCCATGATACACATGCAAATCAGAACCGCAAATGCCTGACATTGTTATTTGAACAATGGCATCTGATGAATCAATAATTATTGGATCAGAAACTGATTGATGAATAATTATTTCTACTCCACCAAATGTGAGGGCTTGCATAAATTGAAAATAAGAAATTTTACAGTTTTCTATTCCATTCAGGATTTTTTTTTACCTTAAAACATTATTTAAAAACTAAAACAACGATTATGAAAAAATTATTATTAATCCCGCTTTTTACTTTTGCTTGTTTCTGTATTTCCTGTGATAGTGACAAGGATGAAGGCATATCTGATAAAGCAGAAAAAAACCTGGCCGCACAGCATGGTGTAATCAAATGTTTTGATACAAAGGATTTCAGTAAACTCGGCGACTATATCGCAGAAGATTTTATTGATCATGCCGGGCAGAATGGTGAAATAAAAGGTCTGGCAAATGCCAAGGCTGAGTTTGAAAAGATGGTAAAAACTCTCACTGATAATAAAAGCGAAACTATTCTGGAATTAGCTAATGACGATTATGTAATGTCATGGATCCGTTTTACCGGCACGCTGGCTACGGATAATATGGGCATGAAAGCAGGTGACAAGTATGATATGGTATCAATAGAATTGGGAAAATTCAAAGATGGAAAAGCTGTAGAACACTGG
>JANOJO010000635.1:0-6318 GCA_031418795.1 Bacteroidota bacterium
GTAGCAGTAATATCTTTTAATGTTATAGATCCACCGGTATATGTAAGATACCTGCCATGTGTTTTTAGTTGTCCGCTAATCTTTATTGCAACATTCACCCATAAGCTGGTTGGACTTTGCGGATTAGGAGTACTGCCAAAATTATTAAAAGGGGCACGTGTAAGTAAACAAGGATTGACAGTAATAGTAAATGTTCCATTTACAAATTTGAAAGCATAATTAGAAGAAGCCAATGTGCCCTGTGTTACTACAATCTGGTTCGGGTAAACACCTACAGGTGTAGTTGATGTAATGCTGGTGCTTACAACTGGTGTGCCGGTAATACCGCTGGATTCTAAATCTTCTCCCGGCGCAAACCCACTATATGTTACAGTCAGTTCAGGATTGGGGTCGCCATATTGCCTTGTTTTATTTTCTGCTGTAATGGTAATAGTGTCTTTTTTAACAGTCAATTGGCCTGCGATATAAGTAAGATCAAAATTATTACTTAATAAAGAACCGGATAAAGAGCCGGGAATAATAAACTGTTCACCAACATCTAAACCTGAGACTATACTCAGTGATTTCAACAAACTTTGTCCATCACCTATTTCATTCTCATCAACGATCACTGCTGTTCTGTTCTGACTGCTGACAATAGGTACCGATTGCCCGTTTTCAATTATAACAGCTTGCCCGTTTTCAATTACAACTGCTTTGCCATTTACAATATTTATTTCAAAACCATTTTCAATTACAACAGCCTTCCCGTTTTCAATTACAATAGCTTTTGCGTTTGTATAAGACAGTATGTCAACTAATCCTTTTGCATGTACATCTGAAACCGAGCTCAGCATATAAGTTTGGGCGGCATTTATATTAAAATCTAAAATGGATTCCTGTGTAATATCTATTACACTGGTGGAATTTACTGTACGGGAATTATTCAAAGATTCGGTAGTTGTTAAAAAACTCAGGTTAGCGATCTGTGCAGGAGTCAGATCAATTCCACTAGTATTTGTGACTATTCCATTTACAATTGTCAGTGCCTGGGCATTAACAACCGGAATATTCACTCCGCTTTCAACTAAAAATGCCTGGCCATTTTCAATTACAACTGCTTTTCCGTTTTCAATTACAACTGCTTTTCCGTTTTCAATAATAACTGCCTTGCCATTTACTAAACCTAATATATCATTTCCCTGTACATCTCTTGCCAGTTGATTTTGATGAGAAGTTTCGATCATATTTAATAAAGCTGCGGGATCAGTGATATTGGTTATATCAAATGCATAAGTAAATTCTACATTAGGAATCTGATCTCCGTAAATAACAGAAGTATCCAGTGCTGTAATAGTTACCGGCAGTTTTTCAATCGTTAGAGTTCCTGTTATAAATTCGTAATTATATTTCACTAAAAGGCCTATATCTATAGGAACTGTTGTTCCAGGTGTAATAGAATAGGTTCCAACATCACCCGGATTGGTTGCAATTTCAGGAATTGTCAATGTGAGAGTACCCAGACCTAAATCTGCCAGTGTTAATGTAGTATCCTTTAACAGTACACCGTTTATAGTTATAATTGTGTCTAATACAGGTAATGTTTGTCCGTATTTTATTGTATCGGATACAGCTTTAATAACTATATCCGCATCGAAGAAATATAAACTATTCGAAAAGCCACCATCACCAAAAGCCGTTCTGGGTGGTGTATAAACCCTGATTGGCGGGTTATCAGTAAACTCAGGTATTACTGCAGTTGCAATTCCATTAATTGTATCGAGAACCAAAGTTGAAGCGAGTGCCGAATCCCTGATATAAATTATTGAGTTGCTGCTATAATTCTCTCCATTTACGGTTAAGGTGAAAACAGTTTCACCGGGTATTGTAGCAGGTGAGGTTACAGGTACTACTAATTTATTAATAGAAGGTGTGGGAGAAGCAAAGGTTCGCATAGCCATATCAACATTTATAAATCCATAACCCGATTTAAAATCAAATTTGGAACCCGGTAGATTACCGGAAATTTCAATGTCTTTAGCTGTGCCCTCAAGTAATGCCCTGATAGTATCCGGCGTGTTAGGTGTCGAAGGTCCAGGATGGTGTGCTAAGAATATTTTCCTTCCTTCCATAATTAATGCAGCTACAGCTGCTGCATGTGGAGCGGCTGCAGAAGTACCAAAGAAATTTGAATACCCGTCTAATCCACAACTTGAACAATCCGGACCCATATTTACTAAGGTATTAACACCATCGGGACCTGTCAGATCCGGTTTTCTTCTTTGCACACCATTCACAAAAGTTCCACCAGTTGAAGAGAAATTCTCAACGCTATCTGTTTTATGATATCTTGCTGCACCGATAGCAATAGCGCCTAATGCGTTTGTCTGGCCTACTACGGTTGAAGAGATTACATCAGTCAAATGTTCATTGAACTTAATTTCCCCGCGGAATACAATAATCTTAATCCGGGAAGGATTGCCACTGGTAGTATTATTTACGACCAGGATATTGGTTATTGTTGTATCAAGAACTGTAAAGGGAATAAATTCTATCGGGTCTCCAAGTGTATTATCCCTATTAAATCCAAATAGAGCCGTACCATCGGTATGCGTGGTTAAATAAACATCCAGATCGTATTTTGTTCCTCCCTGGCCATTCGAATGAATACTATCTGCCCATTGAAGTACAATGGTACATGGTCCGGGGTAGAGTGTTATACTATCGTATTTATCACCCCCACCAAAATCATGTGCAGTCCCCGTGAATCCGGCTGGTGCCGGAACAGGAAGGAAGTTCTTTTCATAAGATTTGCTTCCAAAGTTACCAGCTGCTGAAAAATAAGTGACTCCCGAAGCCTTTACTTCATCAACCGCATTTGCAACAACACCATCTTTAAGAAAAGGTTCTGTGATGTATGTTAAATCATCAACAATAATATTGCATGATGAATCCCGTAATTTTTTTATTCCCAGGGCAAAGTCCCCGGCAGTAATTGAGCCGGTGTGGAAATAAAGTTCAGCACCTGGAGCCAGATCATGAATTATTTGTGCCATAGCTCTTCCTTCATCAGAACGTGGTGGGCCGGGTACAAGATCTTTTAAAACCTTCACAGGTTTGGAAAACGTAAAAGGTTTACCAACTCCGGGAAGATCTCCATTTGCTGTATCCTGGGATGCGGTATTTGTTTTCAGTGGAACTGTGGTACCGAAGGGTATCGTATTAAAACTATTTGAAATTATACCTATCCTGTTTCCCTCGCCAGTCAGATTATACCCCTTACGTACAAGATAGGAACGTACTGATGTATCCCCAGCTGATGTAACAAGTCCACCATTAGTAACACCCTGGTAGTGTGGCCTGCAATAATTAATCTCTATGAATAATAAATTTAGTTTTGGCAAATTAATGACCGGAAAATCTCCGGTTATAATAAACTTGCTTTCACCATTACTTTGAATATTTCTTAAACGATAAGGCGAAGTTTGCAACAATGTTTGAACGGCTGCTTTATTATTAGAGTCATTGACAATCACATCTATCATGACCAGGCTATCCGCGATGATAAAGAATGTAGTGTCCGTAGTTTTATTATCATAAATGGATTGCAACTCAGATCCGATAAGACTTTTTAACCGGCTTGTTACCACAACTGTATCCAATATAAAACAGTTCGTTGTTGAAGTAGCTTTCAGAATATAGGTGCCGGCAGAAGAAACAGTGATAAAAGAGTGAGTAGTGTCTGATGTAATTATACCACCAATAGTTCTCCAGCTATAGGAACTGGCATTATTTACAGAGTCTCTTAGAGTTGTAAGAGAAGAAAAATCCAATGGCCTATCGGGACCAACATTTGTATTTGGAGGATCGCAAAAAGTGAACGGTGCATATACCAGGGAAATCCCACTTTGAATATTTACTTGTGTAGCACTCCAAAGTGAACCAGTAATATTAGTAGAACCTGTACCTGATCCAATATTAATAGCAGCATATGGCGCCCAAACTGAACCTACCCATTTTGAAGCATTGCCAGCAGAGCCATTAGCAATTCTAAAAGCAACCGGATCTGCAACTGTACCAGTACCATGTGTTTCAAGATAAATTTTTGATTCGCTTCCGCCGTTGGTAATACTTGCTTTTACTTTGCCAAGATCTACAATATCATGAACGTAAATTTTGAATTTACCAGTTGCGTTATTATTAAAATTAAAAACAAAATTATTTGAGGTTCCGGTATTGAGAATTTTATTAAAAATATAAACACCCGGCCCATTAAATGTCAGAGTTTTATTCCCGCCCAATGTAACATTGCCAAAAGAACCCGGGCTAATTGTTTGTGTGGTCGTAATATTTGTTGCCCCGGCTGCGGGAAAGTTTGTGATCGCCGGCATTTCTGGAAGAATTGGAAGACTTGGATTATTTCTTACTAATGTACCAGCAGGAACTGGGCCTGAATATGTATATGTGGAAGCAGGATTGGGAATTGTAACTTTTCCAAGCACTGCGCCTCCGCCAATAACGATGCTTCCATTAACATCAATATTTCCCTGGGTAAAATTTCCGCCAATATTATTTCCAAGACTTGCACTTGATCCAACTGAAAGAATTACAGAACCAGGTGAAAGGATTGAAGGCAGTGTATATTGATTGGCTGCAGTTATTCTGCCAGTAACAATATTACTATTAGCAAGCTGAATAATTCCGCCGCTGTAAATATTTGTAGGCAGAGTACTTGTACCGACGGTTAAATTTCCCGTTGATTTGACAAGATGATAACTTCCTATTGTACCTCCCTGGATATTGCAGGATGAACCTATTTGTACAGCATAGCCCGGAGGCGTTGGAGGAAGAGTTTGTGCAGGCGTAGTTGTTTCTTTTTTCCCGCCAAAAATTACATAGTCAGTTATTTTTGTTTCTTGTGCAAACAAAATACTACTAAAAAGAATGCAGAAAGAAAGCAGAAAGTTTGTCCAAACAATTTTTTTAGAATACAGATTCGACTTCATAAATCAATTAGTTTAATTTCTTTTCAAATGTTGGTTCCCGGGCAGGAAAAACTGATTTAACTGTACAGGATATTGAAAAAGAAAAATGCTGCTTTTCAAAAACTTGTTGAAGTCTTATTTGTATTTACTGATAACAGTAAACAAATAAACAAATCCATTAATTTAATAGGGGGGGAAACATGTTACATGGGGTGGATTACCAAAGCGATTCCGAAATTACCAAAAACATTGTATTATTTACAATATTATTTCACTGGTACTGGAAATTTATTACTCACTGTTCTCTAAATCGTTATTAAAGTAAACTATTAAATTTCAACACCACATTAAGAAATGTAAATACTAGCCTGCTATTTTACCAATTAGCAATCTTTTTAATCCAAATTCGGAAAACTAAAATTAGTATAACCAATTTCTGTGACCAATAGTTGCATTTTTGTAAAAGCCAGGTTTAAAACACTTATGTATTTTCAGGGGTACAATAAAAATTTTGCAATAAATGAAACATAGCTTGTAATTTGATAATTAACAGACAGGACTAAAATAAGTTTGTTACCTGCTGCTTTTATCAATGGCATACTCCACACCACGCAGCTCAGCCAGCCCCCTTAATCTGCCGATAGCCGAATAGCCGGGGTAAGTTTTCTTTTTCAGATCATCCAGCATCTGGTGACCATGATCTGGTCGCATGGGAATTGAAATTTTTCTTCTCCGCTGAATTTGTACTATTTCTTTTATCACTTCATACATATCCGTATCGCCGGCGAGATGATCGGCTTCAAAAAAATTCCCCTGGTCATCACGTTTTGTATTTCGCAGGTGAAGAAAATGAATTTGATCACCAAACCGTTTCACCATTTTCACAATATCATTATCGGCTCTTGCGCCAAAAGAACCTGTACAAAAACATAAACCATTGGCAACGGATGGAACTGCGTTGATTAAATCAGCAGCATCCTGTTCGGTACTTACAATTCTTGGCAGCCCCATAACAGAATAAGGCGGATCATCGGGATGTATTGCCATTTTCAATCCACATTCTTCCGCCACGGGAATTATTTGTTGTAAAAAATAATTAAGATGTTGTTTCAATTTTGCTTTGTCTATTCCCTCATAAGTTTTCAATGCAGATAAAACCTGCTCTGGTGTAAACGCATCATCGCTGCCGGGTAAACCCAGCATACAGTTGCGAAATACTTTTTCCTTTTCTTCCTCCGGCATCTCAGCAAATTTTTGTTTTGCTTTTTCTATTTCTTCTTCGCCATAATCTTTTTCTGCTCCCGGCCTTTTCAGCATAAATAAATCAAATGCAACAAATGCCAAACGTTCAAAG
>JANOJO010000636.1:0-5812 GCA_031418795.1 Bacteroidota bacterium
ATCCATTAATTGCTCGTTTATCTCCAGCACTTCCATCAGAAATTCTTTTGGCAGTTCGTATTTTTCTTCCTCTTCCTGCAGACCTTTAAGCTGAAGTACATATTTAATTGTTTCATCTTCGTTTTGAAAAGTTTTAAAAGCCTTGTTAAGTTGTGCGGATATTTCCAGCACTTCTGCCTGCCTGCCGCTTGCTTCATTTGCAGAATAATCCGGGTGATATAACCTGCTTAGTTCAAAATATTTTTTGGGTAAGCCGGATTTTTCCACTTTTAACTGAATGGGTATTTCAAAGAGTTCAAAATAATTCATCTTTAAAAGAAGTTTTAACAAGTAAATTTGTCCCGGTTACAAACATACAATTATGAAAAGGATTGGACTTATTAAAGAAGGAAAAATACCAGCAGATAACCGGGTGGCACTTACTCCGGCTCAATGCAAATGGATACATAAGAACAGTAATGAGGTGGAAATTATAGCACAGTCATCCGCTGACAGATGTTTTACTGACCGGGAATACATGGCTGCCGGTGTATCAGTAAAAGACGATTTAAGTGAATGTGATATTTTGCTGGGTATAAAAGAAGTTCCGGTTGACCAATTGTTGCCGGACAAAACTTACCTGTTTTTTTCTCACACAAAAAAGAAGCAACGGCAAAACCAAAAAATGCTTCAGTCAATACTTGAAAAAAAAATTACTTTGATTGATTTTGAATGCCTGGAGCATGATGATGGGCAGCGGATAATTGGATTTGGTTTTTTTGCCGGCGTGGTGGGTGCACATAATGGCATGATGGCTTATGGAAACAGAACCGGGCTTTATCAACTTGACCGGGTTTATAAACAAAGAAGTTTTCGTGAACTCATACATACTTATTTTGGTTTACGGTTGCCCAATGTTAAAATTGCAGTTACAGGTTCGGGCAGGGTGGCGCATGGTATTTTGGAAATAATGAACCTGATGGGCATTCATGAAGTGGAACCTGATGATTACCTGGTAAGAAGATTTTCTTATCCTGTTTATACCCAGCTTAAGGGTGCCGATCTTTATGAAAATAAAATTTCAGGTAAATACAGAAGAATAGAATTTCATGAACAACCGGAATTATACCGGTGTAAATTTTTACCTTATGCTGAGCAAACAGATATTTTGCTGAATGGAATTTACTGGGATAAAAACGTGGCGAGACTTTTTGAAAGGGAAGATGTGCAGTCAGATACTTTTATTATTCAAACCATAGCGGATATTACGGATGATATAAATGGGTCTATACCTATAAATCTTGGTGACCAGACCCTGGACAATCCTGTTTATGGTGTTGATAAAATGAATTTTGAAAAAACTGCTCCATATTTACCAGGCTCCATTGATATAATGGCAGTGGGAAATTTGCCCAATGAATTACCAAAAGATGCAAGTCGCTATTTTGGTGAGCAGTTGATAAAACATGTGCTTGAGAATTTAGTGGGAAATGGATCTGAAATAATTAAAAGGGCAACGATGGTGAAAAATGGAATTCTTACAACCCCATTTGAGTATTTAAAAGAATATGCGGAGGGTAAATAAAATGATTAAAATTACAAATGAAAATTATGGTTTGTATAAAGAAGTGTATGAGGTGATAATAAAATACACCTTTAAGGATTTTCCGTCGATGCTTGAATTAGAATATTCGCCCATTAATATATTAGAAAGCTGGGAGAAAGAAAACATGTCAATTGCAAAAAAAGGATTACGACATAGTTTGTTGGATTCTTTAGCTATGATAAAAGAGATGCCGATGCCGTATAACGACAGAATTATATTAAATAAAAAATTATTGGATAGTAATTTGCCTGGATTGTGGGAAATGATGGCAATTGTTAATGATATCCCAGCGAAGGTTTTGAAACGAGGAAAGATTAAAAATATAGATGAGTTGTATGTTATAAAAGAAATTCTTGACAATGTGGATTCGGAGTTTTCAAAAAAAGAATTAAAACAATTGGATAAGCTATTTCATGAATTTGGAATGAAAGTTTCAAATAAGAAGAAATAGTTTAATAAACTTCAAAGATTCAGATAATAATCTTTCAATAATTCCACAAACGCAGGAGTATATTCCTGCTTTTCATCCCAAACAGATATTTCTTCAATTTCAGTTTCCACTACATCTCCCTCTTTTAATTTCCCCATCAGTATTATGCGGAAATAATCGTGGTTGACTGATTGTTTAAGCAAAGTGATTTGTAAAATATCAAATTCATTTTTTAGCAGAAGGTTTTTTATCTCATCATTTCTTTTGTATGGCAGCAAAAGGCAAAACCTGCCATTAGTATTTAAATTGTTTTTTATAACAATCAATAAATCTTCAAGCAATAGCCCTTCATTATGATGTGCAATATTTTTTTGGGTGTTGCTCCCTTTTAATTCATTTTCATAAAAAGGGGGGTTGCTGATGATGAGGTCATATTTTTTTGTAAACAAATATTCTTTGGCATCTGCATTTATTATATTAATTCTTTCATTCCATGGCGAAGTCTTTACATTCTCTTTTGCCTGCACAGCTGCATCAGTATCTATTTCAATTGCATCAATTAATACTTCTTCATTCTTTTGTGCGTACATAAGTGCAAGTAAACCTGTACCCGTTCCAATATCAAGTATGTTCTTAATTCCTCCTCCTTCGGAGTCCCGATAGCTATCGGGAGGGAGGAGGCTTCCAAACAAACATACATCCGTCGTTACTTTCATTGCACATTTATCCTGATGTATTTTGAATTTTTTGAATTGGAAATAGGAGTTTGACATAAGAATTAGCTTTGAGCTTTTTAGCTGCGAGCTGTGAGATCTAAAGTAAGTTAGTTATTGTAAGTCTCGTAACTCCTAACTCCTAACTCCTAACTCTCCCTCACCACTCCGCCCTTGCACTCGCTGTTACAGAAAGTTCTTCAAACTGACCTGCAAGAAATTTATAATAACCTGTAATAGCAATCATGGCTGCATTATCTGTACAGTATTCAAATTTTGGAATAAATGTATTCCAGTTATATTTTTTACCCATTTCTTCCAAACCATTTCTTAAACCACTGTTGGCAGATACTCCGCCGGCAATGCAAATGTTTTTGATACTGGTTTCTTCAGATGCTTTTTTAAGTTTATTTAAAAGTATGGTAACAATTCTATGTTGAATTGAAGCGCATATGTCAGCCAGATTTTCTTCAATAAATTTTTTCTTTTCATCCACTGTTGCGGCAAATTCTTTTTTAAACAAATTACTTTTACCGGCATTCATCAAAAAATAAAGTATGGAAGTTTTTAATCCGCTGAAACTGAAATTAAGTCCGGGTATCTGTGGTTCAGGAAAATTAAATCTGTCTGCATTTCCCTGCCGGGAATATTTATCAATCAGCGGGCCGCCGGGATAGGGCAGCCCGAGCAACTTGGCAGATTTATCAAATGCTTCGCCGGCGGCATCGTCAATTGTTTCTCCGATCACTTTCATTTTTATTGGCGATTCGCATAAAACAATTTGTGTATGGCCACCACTAACTGTTAAACATAAAAATGGGAAACCTGGTTTTGGATCGTCCCTGCCCTCCGTACAGGAGGGAATAAGATTTGCAAGAACATGTGCCTGCATGTGATGCACAGCAATCAATGGTTTGCCAAGTGATAAGGCAAGTGATTTTGCAAACTGGCTTCCCACAAGTAAAGAACCAATGAGACCGGGTGATTGTGTAAAAGCAATAGCATCTATAACAGGCAATTTGCAATTGGCAATTTGCAATGCTTCATTAACAACTGGAATAATATTTTGTATATGTGCCCTGCTTGCAAGTTCAGGTACTACGCCTCCATATTTTTCATGTACGGTTTGCCCGGCAATGATGTTGGATAAAATTTCACCATCGCAACAAATGGCGGCAGAAGTTTCATCGCAACTGGATTCAATAGCAAGAATAATAACGGGCATTTAATAAAATGAATAGCCTCAAAGGTAGCGAAGGCTTTTAGTTTCTGTCATTGTACCTGTCTAATTTTATCGCAGGAAGCAATAAAGAAAAACTGTGAATACTTCAACAGATAAAGCAGAAGTTTCGCAGAGATGACAAAACGAAGTTTTTTTTTAAACCCTCACAGCAGTAATTAATGGTTCGGGTTCATGAATGCTGAATGAAATGGCTTTATCATCTTTCATTTTAAAAATGAGCTTAACAGAAGGCGCCCCGGACGGCGTAAAAATATTATCATCCACTTTATTCAACACACTGCCAAATGAACCTTTACGGCCTGCCTTCAAAGATTTCCGGGAGTTCATGTCCACAACAAATATCTCTCCTTCACCATCTCCAAAACGGTATTCACCCAAATATTTTTTCTTTTCTTCTTCTGTTATCTCAAGGCTTTTCGTTTTCATATCAGCATTGCCCAAACCTTCCAGGTAACTGATTACTTTATTTACATTAGCGCTGTCTTCCGCAGAAATATTTTTATCACTTAGCCTGTTTTTAGCATGTTGCAGTAAAGTAATACCATGTGGCCCGGGGTGGCTTTGAATACCCGAAACGGTTTCTATAATTTCCTGCACACTTTTATATGCGCCCAGCATTGCATAAGTAAAAATATCAGGTCTTGCACCATGACTCATCAGCAACTCTGCAATATCCCGGCGACCTACATGGGATGCAGCGCCAAGAGCAGTTTCCCAATCGCCAAAACCCCAGTCCCAGGAGGCGCCAGCCAGTTCGGGACGCTGGCTCACTAATTCTTTCACTTTATCAATATTACCATGGGAAGCACCCACCACTGTGCTTACCATATTATCATTCATACTCGGATACCTGTAAAAAAGCGGTTCGCTGTTAACGGTGCTCCATGTTTTATTAATTGTTTCCGCTGCTGATGAATTACCAAATGCAGTAATGCCAATCAAACCAAAAGCAGAGCTTTTAATAAACCGGCGGCGTTGAAGAGGTAGGTTGTTCATGTTATGTTGATTTAAAACTTTTCAGTGATACCAATTTAAGGCATTCAATATGAGGAAAGCTAAAAAATCCCGATGACTGGTATTATTATATTATTGAAGGTAAGAAAGAAATTATTTGCTGCACGGCTGGCATGTTCCTGTACTACGTCGCATATTTTTTATGCATTGATTGTGCGGCAATGATATTGTATAAAATTTTTCCATGCGGAACTCTGCGGATGAAGTTTCTTCGCAACTTGAATCATTAGAAAGAATAATAACGTGATTGTAATAAAATGAATGGTATCAAAGGTAGCGAAGGCTTTTAATTTCTGCCGTTGTACCTGCCATGCAGATTGAAATATGTGGAACTGCTTTATATTTTACAGCTACCCTGCGGTCGGCAATTAAAGTTGTGTTGGCGGGTAAAGAAATCATTTCTAATCTTTTTCCCGAATCCAGAACTATCATCATACCACACCCATCAAGCCCTGTAAAATCTTTAAGTGTTCCAGTTTCTTCCGTTAATGATGTTTTGGAACAACTAATACCCAAAATTATCAGCGCAGCAATTGTTATTGATAATAATTTGTTTTGCATATTCATCTGACAATTAAATT
The DNA here is from genome assembly GCA_031418795.1 of Bacteroidota bacterium. GTDB lineage: Bacteria > Bacteroidota > Bacteroidia > Chitinophagales > Chitinophagaceae > VBAS01. The sequence goes on from JANOJO010000636.1 coordinate 5,567, forward strand.
GTGCATACCGTTGCTTTATTTACTTCTTATGGCAACTACCGGGTTCATTCTTGCTGCCTGGGATGCAGGAATGATGCCGGCAAGAATACCGACAACAAAACAAATGCCGATGGCCCATATCATATTGGAAGTGGATATATACACCGGGAAATCAAATGCCCCGGAAAGAATTTTAGTTAATCCATAAACTAATAACAGACCAATCATTCCGCCAATTAAACAAAGGAATGCGGCTTCTAATAAAAA
>JANOJO010000637.1:0-4214 GCA_031418795.1 Bacteroidota bacterium
GGCACCCATGTATGAAAAGGAAACAGGGCGGTGAAAATTCCAAAGCCAATAAATACAAATGGAAAAAATAATTTCTGTACTTCAACCGGTATGTTCATTCCGGCAATTTGTAAAATATCAAAACTATGAGCCCCGTTAACATCCGTATTAAAATATAATCCTGCCAAACCCACAAACACTAATGCAGAACCACCCATCAGCATCAATGCCAATTTCATTGCGCTGTATTCTTTTTTGCCACTGCCCCAGATACCGATAAGTAAGAACTTCGGAATCACCGCAACTTCCAGGAAGAAGAACAGCGTAAATAAATCCAGTGCAATAAAAAATCCATAAGCTCCAAGACTTAAGAATATCAGCAGGAAGAAAAATTCTTTATTCATTTTCTCCATCTTCCAGGATACAAGTACACCGGCAATTACTACAAAAGCGGTTAATAAAATCATGGCGATGGAAATTCCATCTACGCCTGTATGAAAATTTATTTTCAATGGCTCAAACCAAGTGTAATTATTTTCAAAAAGGAATGCTGCGGTATTACCGCCTGCTCTTTCCTGCTGATAGAAATAAAATAAAATAAAACAAAGTATAAGTTGTGCTGCAGAACCAAGTAATGCTATTGTTCTTACCTGCTTCAAACCTTTTGCGGGTAATAAAGCAAGTGCAGTAAGTAATGGAAGTAGTATTAATAATGAAAGATTCATTTTTTATTTTTATCAGTTTAAGTAATTCTATTCAACAACCCACCCCAGAGCTCTAAATTTTAATCATTCCTAAATTCGCCCCTCCGGTGGAGGGGAAGTTCTTTAAGGAAAAATGTTTTTTCATTTGCGAATTTGCATCCGGATAGCTATCGGGACACATTTACAAATTCTCTTATTTCCACAAATACAAAAACACAATCGCCAATGCCACAATACCCCCGAAGAAATAAATAGCATAGCTCTGTATCTTTCCAGACTGCATACCTTTTATCAAACTGGAAACTGTTGCTGTTGAATTTGCAATTCCATTCATCAGTCCGTCAACAATATTCTTATCTATCCACGCTGCCGGCCGGCCGATAAGATTAAAAATTACTTTCTTCGTAATGAAGAGATATAGCTCATCAATATAAAATTTCTTTTTTGCTGCTGTATATAAACCACCTAACCACTTTGAATGTTTCTCCGGGCATTCATTTTCATAGCGGAAATACCAGGTTGCAATACTAATACCTGCAACAGCCAACAGAACTGGTGCAATGGAGAACAGTAAATGAAAATGTGTTTCTAAACTTTTGTTATCACTTGAAACATATTCGCCAAAGGGAATAAAGCCTGCAGCAGCAGAGCAAATTGCAAGAATCACCAATGGCATTTTCATAGAGAAAGTTCCTTCGCCATGGTGGTTGTGCAATACAGTTTGTTTATTCCAAAAGATTGAGAAGTACAACCGGAACATATAAAATGCTGTGAGGCCTGAAGTAAACAAAGCGACTCCGTAAACTATTTTATTGGAATTATATGCTGCCAGTAAAATTTCTTCCTTACTGAAAAAGCCAGCGAATGGTGGTATACCAGCAATAGCCAAACATGCAATAAGAAAACAAATATGTGTAATGGGCATGAATTTTCTAAGGCCTCCCATATCTTTCATTTCATTACTATGAATCATATGAATGACTGCACCTGCTCCAAGAAATAATAATGATTTAAAGAAAGCATGTGTAAACAAATGGAACATGGAAGCGGTATATCCCAAACCATTTTCACCACCATAACCCGATACGCCTAAGGCAAACATCATATATCCAATCTGCGACATGGTGGAATAAGCCAGTATTCTTTTAATATCTGTTTGTGTACAGGCGATGATTGCTGCCAATAATGCAGATATCAATCCAACAAATGTTACAATGCCTAATGCTGCTTGTGTCAGCGTAAACAACGGAAACAATCTTGCTACTAAATAAACACCTGCCACTACCATGGTTGCAGCATGTATCAGGGCAGAAACAGGTGTGGGACCTTCCATGGCATCGGGCAACCAGATATGTAATGGGAACATGGCTGATTTACCGGCACCGCCAATAAAAATTAAAGTTAGTCCCCAGGTATGTGCACTTACACCAACAAATGATGCTGTAGTAATAGCAACAAAATGTGATGACTGTTGTTCAGTTAAATTCTTAATGAGTGTGTTGAAGTCAAGTGTGCCACCATAGAAAGCAAGAATCAAAATGCCAACCAGAAAACCAAGGTCAGCAAAACGAGTTACGATAAATGCTTTCTTGGATGCAGCAACTACAGAGGGTTTGTCGTAATAATAGCCAATCAGTAAGTAAGAGGATACACCCACCAGTTCCCAAAACATATATATCTGGAAGAGGTTGCCTGAAATAACCAATCCTAACATGGAAAAAGTAAAAAGTCCTAAAAATGCATAGTATGTGCCAAACCGTTCTTCACCTTTCATATAACCCAAACTGAAAATATGCACCATCAGTGAAACAAATGTTACCACCACCAGCATCATCACCGAAATGGGGTCGAGGATGATGCCCATATCAATAGAAACATTTTCAGAAAATGATAACCAGGTAAATTTTAATGCCGTGATGGTTTGATAAGTGTCCCCAACTTTTCCATTTACAAAAAAATAATTGTAAGCAGTATATAAAGCAAGCAACGTTGATATTAAAAGCAATCCTGTTCCGATAATACCGGATGTGGTTTTGAAATATTTTCTGCCAAACAAACCCAGCAATACAAAACCTGCCAGTGGCAGCAAAGGAATCAGTGCTATGTATGATGAATAGTTCATTTTCAACCTCACCCTCGTTCCCTCTCCTTTAGGAGAGGGAGGCCGGGCATTAGTTTATTAATTTAAATTTTGTAATTAAGCATTTCATCTTTTTATTTTCTATTCAGCACTAATCAAACACTCCGATTTTATTCAACAATTTCAAAAAAGTTAGCCTTGTGTCCCTGCAAGCCCCCTTTAGGGGGTTTAATATTTCATTTCGCTTGCATCTTCCACATCAATTGATTTATGACTGCGGTATAAATTAATAATAATCGCTATCGCCACTGCTGCTTCCGCTGCTGCAATCGTAATTATAAATATGATGAAGAAGATGCCGTCAAGTTTATCAGGATACAAATATTTATTGAACACAACGAAATTGATGTTCACACTGTTTAGAATCAGTTCTACTGACATCAGCATCGTAATCATGTTGCGGCGTGTAAACAATCCGTACATGCCGATGAAGAAAAGCGCTGTGCTTACAAATAATATATGGCTTACCGGTATATCGTTCATTTTTCTTCCGGTTTAGTTTTTAAGGCAATTACAATACATCCAACCATCGCAGCAAGCAACAACATACTCACTACTTCAAAAGGCAATGCATAACCATGTTCGCCTGTTTCCAGCATCTGGATGCCAATGCGGTGTACACTGAGGTCAAATTTTCCGTCACCGCCAATAAAATCATTTTTATAAATCAATAAATAGGTAAATGCAAAACCAAACAGCACAGCCAGCACTGATGAAACAGTTCTCAGTATAGGTGTTTTTGGCATTTCTTTTCCTGAATGCTGCGTAAGAAAAATGGAAAAAATGATAAGCACTACAATGCCGCCGACATAAACTACTATCTGTACAGCCGCAATAAATTCCACTTTCAGCCAGAAGTATAAACCGGCTACGCCTATCAATGAAAACAATAGCCAGATAGCAGAACGGAAAATTTTTTTTGTAGTAACAGAAAGAATAGCCGTACCCAGTATAAAGGCAGCTATAATATAGAATATAATTTGTGATGCTGTCATAATACCTCACCCTCTAATCCCTCTCCGAAGGAGAGGGAGGCCGGGCTTTTATTTTTAAATCAACTTTTGTATTTAAACATTTCAACTTTTTGTTTTTTATTCAACACATTTCAACCACTCTAATTATTATCAGCCATTTCAATTAAGCAAGGTTTGTGCGCCGATGGCCTTCTCCTTCGGGGAAGGTCGGGATGGGGCTGCTATTCAATTCCCTCCCTTATTTTACTTCCTTCTTTATTTAATTTCTTTGTCAGGGTATTTCTGTCGAACACACTGTGTTCAAAAGTCTGCGCCATCTTAATCGCATCGGTTGGACATGCCACAATACAGAGATTGCACATCGTGCATAATTCAAGATGGTACACAAACGTGTCCAGTGCTTTTTTCTTTTTACCC
>JANOJO010000638.1:0-2749 GCA_031418795.1 Bacteroidota bacterium
CTGAAAAAGAAAAACATTTCGCCGGAAGTTTTTTCTGACATACATAAAAACCCGGTAAAATCAGATGTGTATAAAGGCACTGAAGTGTATGATAACACAAAAAGTGATTCCATCATTGGCATTGGTGGTGGTGCAGCATTAGATGTGGCAAGGGCAATTGTACTGAGAGCAAATCACCGGGAAGATCTTTTTAAATATGATGACCTGGTTGGTGGTGATGTATATGTAACCAATGATGTTCCTCATTTTATCACAATTCCTACAACTGCCGGCACAGGAAGTGAGGTTGGACGCAGTGCAATCATTTCCGATGATGAAACACACCAGAAGAAAATTCTTTTTTCACCAAAGCTGTTAGCTAAAATTGTTTTTGCCGATCCATTATTAACTATGGAACTGCCATCCTTCATTACTGCAGCTACAGGAATGGATGCGCTGACACATAATATGGAAGCTTACCTTGCAAAAAATCCGCATCCGTTGTGTGAAGGGATTGCACTGGAAGGAATTTATCTCATCAATCAATCGCTGGAGAAAGCAGTGAACAAACCCGATCTTGAATCCAGAAGCAAAATGCTGATTGCATCATTAATGGGTGCGGTTGCTTTTCAAAAAGGGTTGGGCGTGGTGCATTCTTTAGCACATCCTTTATCGTCGCTGTTAGATACACATCATGGGTTGGCAAATGCAGTGAATATTCCTTATGGTATGGAATTTAATATTGAAGGTTTTGAATATAAGTTCAGACGGATTGCGAGAACACTGGAGTTAAAAGAAGAAACAGGTGAAGCAGTTGTAAAATATTTATTTGATCTGAATTCAAAAATAAATATACCACACAGGTTACGGGATATAGGAGTAAAACAGGAACATATTGAAACGCTGTCCGATCTTGCCATAGCGGATTTTGCACACCCCAATAATCCAAAACCGGTGAGCAGGGAAAATTTTAAAGAACTTTACAATAAAGCTTTATAGTGTTTTATGAAAAAGAAAATCGGTATCAGTTTCACCAAAACTTCTTTTCAGCATTACTGGGAGTGGATTACTCCGCAAGACATGAAGGATGATCTTGAACTGGTAGAACTATCTTTTGAAAAAGATAACACAGCAGATATTTATAAATGTGATGGCTTTGTACTAACCGGTGGTGTTGATGTTCATCCTGATTTCTATAATGGAGATGGAGACTATAAAAACAGTCCTGATGCGCATCAACCTGACAGGGATTATTTTGAAGAAAGAATTTACCGGTATTCTCAAATGAATAAACTGCCACTGCTGGGGATATGCCGGGGTATGCAGTTGGTAAATGTGTTGCAGGGCGGCAAATTAATTCAAGATCTTGATAACAGTAATGAGCGGCATCGCAAAGAAGAATTGGATAAAGAACATACCATTGTTACCAGCAAAGATACTTTGCTGTACAGGATTGCTGATTCTCTTTCAGGCCATGTAAACAGTGCTCATCACCAGGCAATAGATCCCAATGCCATTGGTGAAAACCTGAAAGTAAATGCTTATGATGACGATGAGGAGAAAATAATTGAGGGGCTTGAATTTGATGACAAGACCGGTAAAGCTTTTATGCTCTGTGTACAATGGCACCCTGAAAGAATGAAAGGCAAAGAAGAAAATCCATTTTCAGAAAATCTTAAAAAACAATTACTGTCAGCAATCAGGGAAACAAGTATGAAAAAACTTTCTGTTACCAACCCGGCTACTGAAGAAATAATTGCTGAGTTGAATGAAGACACAAAAGAAAGCCTGCAGAAAAAATTTGAACTCTTGAAGTCAGCACAACCTTCGTGGGGAAAACTGCCACTGGCAGAAAGGGTGCAGGTAGTTAAAAAATTTGCTGCTCTACTGGAAAAAAATATTGAACAACTTGCTTCCACGCTTACTTCAGAAATGGGAAAACCTTTGCAACAATCACGTAATGAAATAAACGGCGCAAGAGCAAGGATTCAATGGCTCACTGATAATGCAGAGAAATATTTATCAGATGAAATCATGAGCAGCGGTAATGGGATGGAAGAAAAAATAACCTATGAGCCACTCGGTGTTATATGTAATATATCGGCATGGAACTATCCATACCTTGTTGGGGTAAATGTTTTTGTTCCTGCTTTGCTGGCGGGCAATGCAGTAATGTATAAACCTTCTGAATATTCTACACTCACAGGATTAGCAATTGAAAAATTACTGAAACAAGCCGGTGTGCCTGATAATATTTTTCACTTGGCAGTTGGCGGTGGAAATGGTGGAGAAATGTTATTGGAACTTTCTTTTGATGGTTATTATTTTACCGGCTCTTACAAAACCGGGAAATATATTTATGAAAAAGTGGCTCCAAAAATGGTGCCTTGCCAATGTGAATTGGGTGGAAAGGATCCATTGTATGTTGCAGACGATATAAAAGATATAAAAGCAGTGGCAGCCGGTACAGCCGACGGAGCATTTTATAATAACGGCCAAAGTTGTTGTGCAGTAGAAAGAATTTATGTGCATGAAAAAGTATATGACCAGTACATAAATGAATTTGTAAACGAAGTAAAGTCATGGAAAATGGGACAACCAACTGAAGCAGGAATTTATATCGGGCCATTAAGCAGGAAAGAACAACTTATTGTTCTGGAAAAACAAATTACGGATGCAGTGAGTAAAGGGGCAACAATTTTAACCGGCGGGAAAAAAGTAAATAGCAAAGCCCGCCTGAATGACGCCCGTCCGACCGATTCATCCGGGC
>JANOJO010000639.1:0-6037 GCA_031418795.1 Bacteroidota bacterium
GAACAGTTCAATACAAAAATGAAAGTGAAACCAGTTGTTCCGGTTAAAGCCTATGCATTTAATTTAAAAGATGTCAAACTGCTCAACAGTCCATTTCGTCACGCCATGAATATGGACAGTGCCTATTTATTACTGATAAAATCAGACAGGCTTTTATATCGTTTCCATAAACATGCGGGACTTCCGGTGAAAGATTCCATTTATGGTGGTTGGGAAAAAGATGGAATCTCCGGGCATACATTAGGACATTATTTATCGGCCTGTGCCATGATGTATGCAAGCACGGGCAATGCTGAGTTTAAAAATAAAGTTGATTACATCGTTGATGAATTAAGAAAATGTCAGTTGGCAAGAAAGACCGGTTATATCGGCGCAGTGCCAAATGAGGATACCATTTTTGCACAGGTAAAAAGAGGTGATATACGTACAGCCGGTTTTGATTTGAACGGTGGTTGGGTGCCCTGGTACACGTTGCACAAAGTGCTGGCGGGTTTACTCGATGCTTATTTATATTGCAATAATGATAAAGCATTCACGATAGCTGTGGCTGCTGCTGACTGGACAGCAACAATTGTAAATGATCTTACTGAAGAGCAACGCCTGAAAATGCTGAACTGTGAACACGGTGGCATGAATGAAGCATTGGCAAATATTTATTCCATCACCGGAGATAAAAAATATTTATTGCTGTCGCAAAAATTTCATGATGAGTTTGTTTTGGGAAAACTGGCGCAGAAAATAGATCCTATGCCGGGCAAACATTCAAACACCAACGTGCCAAAAGCAATTGGCTGTGCAAGGCGTTATGAAATCACCGGCTCTGAAACTGATAAAACAATTGCAACTTTCTTTTGGGAAACGATGGTGAATCATCACACTTATGTAATAGGCGGTAATAGTAACTATGAATATTGCGGTAAGCAGGATTCGCTCAGCGAAAGATTAAGTGATGCTACCTGCGAAACATGCAATACATATAATATGCTGAAGCTGACAAGGCATTTATTTGCAATGAATCCTTCCGGCGAACTGATGGATTATTATGAACGGGCTTTGTACAATCATATACTGGCTTCGCAAAATCCTGAGAATGGAATGATGACATATTTTGTTCCCCTGCGGATGGGCACACAAAAACAATTCAGTGATTCATTTAATACATTTACCTGCTGTGTAGGCAGTGGTATTGAAAATCATTCAAAGTATGCCGAGCAGATTTACAGTCATAATGAACACGGCCAGATTTTTATAAATCTTTTTATTCCATCAGAATTAAATTGGAAAGAGAAAGGAATTGTGCTGCGGCAGGAAACAGATTTTCCGGAATCAAATACAGTTTCATTTATATACAAAGGCAATCTTGCTCAAACAATGACACTGCTAATCAGAAAACCTTTCTGGTCAAAAGGCAGAGCAAGATTTTTTATGAATGGAAAAGAAAATTTCAACATTAAATCTTATGATGGAAATTTTGAATTTGACAGAATAGAAGGTTATATGCCAATAAGAGTGGCAATGCAACAAAATGACAAATTAGAAATACGGTTCAATATGCAACTCTACACCGAAGCAATGCCCGACAATCCAAATCGTATTGCATTTAAATACGGTCCAATTGTTTTAGCCGGTCAGTTGGGAAAACAAATGCCCGATCCCGTTTATGGCACACCTGTTCTGCTTACTGATAATAAAAATATTTCTGACTGGATAATTCCGTCTGGTAAGCCATTGCAGTTTGAAATGAAAGAAGTGGGCAAACCTTTTGATGTGACACTTATTCCTTTTTATAAAATGTATAACCAGTACTACAGCGTTTACTGGGATTATTTTACCAATGCTGAATGGGATGCAAGAAAAGAAGAATACGAAACTGAAAAGAAAAGACAAAAAGAAGTTGAAGAAAAGACTATTGATAATTTCCGCATTGGTGAAATGCAACCGGAAAGAGATCATAACCTGAAGGCAAGTGAGAAAAGTTATGTGAGTGATGCTATCGGCAGAAAAGGCCGTGAAGCAAGAAGAGAAAACTATTTTTCTTTTGATATGAAAATTGAAAAGGGAATAGCTCAAACTCTTTTGCTTACGTATATAGGCGATGATAAAGATCGCAAATTTGATATTTTAGTTGATGGAGTTAAGATTGCAACAGAAGATTGGAAAGGTGGAAAAACAGGAAAGTTTTATGATATGGAGTATCCAATTCCTGCTGATTTGCTGAAGGAAAAGCAAAAAATAATTGTGCGTATTGAAGCGAATTATGGAAAGACGGCAGGAAGGGTATTTGGAGTAAGAGTAATTAAAAAATAAAATGGAGCATGAGTAAGGCAATTATTATTGGTGGTGGTATCATAGGATTAAGCGCTGCATATTATTTAAATCAGTCAGGCTGGGATGTAACAGTACTTGATAAAAGCGATTTTAGTGATAACTGTTCTTATGGCAATTGCGGCTATATCTGTCCCAGCCATTTTATTCCGCTGGCTACACCCGGCATTATAAAACAGGGTTTGAAGTGGATGTGGAATTCTAAAAGCCCTTTTTATGTACAGCCGCGTTTTGATTGGAATCTTATCAGTTGGGGTATAAAATTTATGCAGAGCGCAACTGCAAAACATGTAGAAGCATCTGCTGTACCATTACGGGATATTGCATTACTGAGTAAAGCAGAGTATGAAAAATGGGGATTTGATTTTTCTTACGAGAAAAAAGGATTACTTGAAATATTTCAAACAGATAAAGGTGCTGAACATGCTCATCATAGTTTTGAAAAAGCTATTGAACTTGGGCTGTCTGATACAAAACTGCTGAGTAAGGAAGAACTGTGTGCATTAGAGCCGCATACCAAAATAAACGGACTCGGTGCTATACTTTTTAATTGTGATGCACATTGCTATCCCAATAAATTGATGTACAACTTAATTTCTTATTTAAAAAATAATGGGGTGAAGTTGCTTGGAAACGAGGAAGTAATTGATTTTAAAAAAGAAAATTCAAAAGTTGATAAGGTAATAACAGCAACGGGTGCTTATGAAGCAGATGAAGTGATTATTGCAACAGGGTCATGGAGCAAGCAAACAGCTGAGTTGCTAAATGTAAAAATTCCATTAATGCCTGGCAGAGGTTATTCTATTACATTGGATAATTCTCCTTATAAAGTTAATTATCCTGCCGTTTTAATTGAAGGCCGTGCAGCCATCACACCAATGGATGGAAATAAAATCCGCTTTGGTGGCACTATGGAAATAACCTCACACAAAACACCGCCAAGGATGAACCGTGTGCAGGGAATATTAGATGCAGTAAAACGTTTTTACCCGGAGTTTGATATTCCATTTCCTGCAAAAGAAAATATTTGGTATGGCTACCGGCCCTGTTCGGCAGATGGGTTACCCTATATAGGCAGAACAAAAAAACTGAGCAACCTGGTAATAGCAACGGGTCACTCCATGCTGGGGCTTAGCTTAGGCGCTGGTACAGGAAAATTGATTGATGAGATTATTAATAATAAAAAAACTTCGATGGATATTTCGGTTTTTAATCCGCAGAGATTCTCCTGAGTTCACTAACTTTATTCATCATTTTTAAAACAAAAAAGTATGAAACTGTTTTCAATATTCCTGGTATTTGCTTTTTCCTGCAGCGCTGTTGTTTCTGCACAAAATCATGCCCTGGTAAAAATATGGGAAACAGATTCGGTATTTAAAGTACCCGAATCGGTTTTTTTTGATGCAAAAAACAAAGTTTTATATATCGCTAATATTGATGGAACAGATCCCTGGGTTGCCGATGGCGTTGGTTCTATTGGTAAAATGGATGCGGATGGGAAAAATGTAATTGTTGACTGGGTAACAGGATTTCATGCTCCAAAAGGAATGGGTATGCACAATGGAAAATTATATGTAGCCGATCTTACAGAAATTATTGTAATTGATGTAATGGCAGGAGCCATTGAAAAAAGAATTGCTGTTGCCGGTTCAGTTGGATTGAATGATGTGTCAGTTGATAATAATGGTGTGATTTTTGTTTCTGATTCAAAAGCAAAAAAAGTATTTAAAGTAGAAAATGAAAACGCTGAACTTTTTTTAGATAACCTGAAAGGACCCAATGGAGTATTGATGGTTGGCAACGATTTTTATTTATTAGATGCAGGGGATTTGTATAAAATGAATGTTGATAAATCACTGACCATGCTTGCTGATGGCATGGAAGGTGGTACTGATGGCGTGGAAAATGCTGAGGGTAATGATTTTATTGTTTCCACATGGGCGGGTGTAATTTATTATGTAAATGGAGATGGCACGAAACAAATACTGATGGATGGCCGCCCAACAAAAATGAATTCTGCCGATATTGGATTTGATGCTGTTACCAAAACAGTTTTTATTCCAACATTTTGGCGCAATACAGTAGCAGCTTACCAGGTAAAGTAATGTTAATTATTAATACAGGCTGAGAGTCAGAAACAACTCTTTCTATTTTTAAAAACAATTATGGATTGTATTGCTTCACGAATACCTTACAGACAAACCAATCACTTCAACAGGATAGTGCTTGATTATATTGATCAATCGCAATCACTGAAGCCATTCTTTGCACAGCCGCCCACACTTAAGGGTTTGCAAAATGCAATTGATGAAAGAAAGAAGTTTGCAACCAACCGGAATGTACTCGTAAATGAATTGAAAAGGCAGTATAAAGCAGTTGTAAAAAATGAGTGGGTTGAAAAAAACATTGAAGCATTACTTTCTGCAGATACATTCACAATTACAACAGCTCATCAGAACAATATTTTTACAGGCCCGCTTTATTTTATTTATAAAATTCTGCATACAATAAAACTGGCGGAGCATTGTAAACAATCTTTGCCTCAGTACAATTTCGTTCCGGTTTTTTACATGGGCAGCGAGGATGCTGATTTGGATGAACTGAATCATATTAATCTGGGCGGAGAAAAACTTGTTTGGAACACAAAACAAACCGGTGCAGTTGGAAGAATGAAGATAGATAAGGAATTAAGTAAACTGATTGCATTGATGGAGGGACAATTATCAGTACAGCCTTTCGGAACAGAAATTACCGGGATGATAAGAGAGTGCTACAAAGAAGGAGAAACAATACAAAATGCAACATTCAAATTTATACATGTATTGTTTGCTGATTTTGGATTGATTGTTCTGATTGCTGACAATGTAGAATTGAAAAGACAAATGATTGATGTGTTCAGTGATGATTTACTAAATCAAACTGCATCAGCTATAGTAGAGAAAACTGCAAATAATTTACAACTGGCAGGTTATAAAGTGCAGGCATATCCGAGAGAGATAAATTTATTTTACCTGAAGGACAACATTCGTGAGAGGATAGTAAAACAACATTCAATACCTGCCCGTCCGGCAGACGGGTACAACATTCAACATTCAAAACTCAAATTTAGCGGGGAAGATATTCTGAAAGAATTACATGATTCTCCTGATCGTTTCAGCCCCAATGTTATTCTCCGCGGACTTTACCAGGAAACTATTTTACCAAATATTGCATTCATCGGCGGGGGAGGAGAAACAGCTTACTGGCTACAGTTAAAAGATCTCTTTAAAAATTATATTGTACCGTTCCCTGTTTTGGTTTTGCGTAATTCTTTTTTAATTGTTGAAAAAAAATGGCAAGATAAAATTTCAAAACTTGGATTTACTGTTGATGATTTCTTTTTATCTGAACAAGAGTTAATCAATAAATTGGTGTTAAGAGAAACTAAGCAGGATATAAAATTAAATGGGTCGATGACAGAACTGGAACAATTATATGAAAGTTTTAAAAAGCAGGCCGTGGCAGTGGATACTACATTGGCAAATCATGTGGATGCACTTAAAATAAGAACCGTATTAGGGCTTTATGAACTTGAAAAGAAAATGATGCGGGCAGAAAAAAGAAAATTTGCTGATCAGAAACGGCAGATTCAAACTATAAAGAATAATTTATTTCCCGGCAATGGCTTGCAGGAGCGGCATGAAAACATCAGTTATTATTATGCAAAATGGGG
>JANOJO010000640.1:0-2025 GCA_031418795.1 Bacteroidota bacterium
ATTCAATTATGAAAATAATTTTCTTCTTACGATTTCCTTTTGCAGTTAGTATTTTACTTTTTTTGTTTTTTACTAAAGTGCCGTTACAAACCGGTACTCCTGTAATTTTTTCACAACAGCCATCTTCCGAAAATGGTTTATTTGATTCTGATGATGTATTGCAGATAACCCTGAAAGGAAATTTGCGTGATTTATTAAATGACAGATCGAATGAACCAAAAGATTTTCCACTGGTTCTTTCATATATAAAAGCAGACGGCAGTGAACTGACTATGCCCGTTGAAGTAAAAACAAGGGGGCGTTTCCGCCGGCTAAAAGAAAATTGTACTTATCCTCCTTTATTAATTCAGTTTCCAAAAACAGGGCCGCATCTTACTACTGTTTTCAAAGAACAGATGAAATTAAAATTAGTGATGCCCTGCGTGGGAGATGAGTATCTTATCCGCGAATGGCTGGTGTATAAAATTTACAATCTTGTTACACCAAAAAGTTTCAGGGCAAGATTAGTGAAAGTAAAACTGGAGGATGACAGAAAAAAAACAGTTACACCATTTTACGGAATACTACTGGAAGAAGAAAGCCAAATGACTAAAAGAAATAAAATGATTTCAGTAGAAAAGAAAATTAAACCACAGCAAACACAGGCAGATGCTTATATAACAATGTCGGTTTTTGAATACCTGGTCGGCAATACTGACTGGTCAGTAGAATATCTGCAAAACATAAAACTGCTTGCCACAGATTCTAATGCCATACCTGTTGCAGTACCCTATGACTTTGACCATGCAGGCATTGTAAGCACTCCTTATGCCATGCCGGCTGAGCATTTACTAATGACTTCAGTAAAGCAGCGCCGCTACCGTGGTTATTGTATTAAGGATTTAAAAGTATTTGATCCCGTTATTGCACAGTATAATCTTTTAAAAAATGATATTTACAATCTTTACACCGGTTGTGCTTTGCTGGATCCGAAATACATTAAATCCACAACTCAATACCTGGATGAGTTTTATAAAACAATCAATAATCCAAAAGCATGGCAAAAAGATTTTGCGTACCCATGCGATAAAAACGGAACCGGTAATGTGGTGATAAAAGGATTGAAGGAGGATTAATTTATTTTAATTGAAATAAAATGAAACTGACCAAAAAACTGGAAGCTGAAATTCTGAAAGTGTACAATGCCTACTGGGACAGTTATGTGAAAGGAACATGGAAAAAAAGTGCTTCGTTCCTCGATGATAACATTGTCATGATAGGCAGTACAGAAGATGAAGTGTACCGCACTAAAAAACAAGCTGCAAAATTTTTCAAAGACTCTGCACCTGAAGTAGCCGGGAAAATTGAGATGAGAAACAGGGAAATTGATGTGACGCCTGCGGAACCTTATGTAATGGTAAATGAACAGTTCGATCTGTACATCAACACGGGTGAACTATGGGAGTTTTATTCTAAAATAAGATTAACGTCCTTATTGAAAAAAACAAGACAGGGTTGGAAATTTATCCAGCAGCATGGCTCAGTGCCTGACGGGAAAGTGGGGGAAAATGAAACAATTGCCTTTTCAAAAATTTCAAAAGAAAATATTGAACTCCGTGATGCAATAAAACGCCGCACAGTAGAATTAGAAAATAAAAACCGGGAACTGGAAATTGAAACGGCTTTGGAAAAAGTAAGAACGGTTGCTATGGGCATGAAAGAGCCTGCCGATATGCCGGATGTATGCAAAACCATTTCTCTTCAACTGCATTCATTAGGTGTAAATGAAATACGCAATGTGCAAACGGCTATTTTTTATGAGAACCGCGGCACTTACATGAATTACGAGTATTACGCAAAGCATAAAAAAACATTTATTACTGAGACCGTTTACACTAATCATAAAGTGGGTAAAGCCTTTGCTAAAAAAATGCTGCAGGGCAAGGGTGAATTTTATATTACACACATCAAAGGCAAAAAAGTAAAAGACTGGATTGCTTACCAGAAAACCACCAATGTATTTATTGATCGGTTTTTGGAAAAAGC
>JANOJO010000641.1:0-5325 GCA_031418795.1 Bacteroidota bacterium
GAAAGAATAAAATATCTAATTGATGCAGACAAACCTTTTAATGAAATAGGCGCCTTTGCCGGTTATGAAATGTATGATGATGTTGGGGGATGTCCTGCAGGTGGTACTGTAGCCGGTGTGGGTTATGTAAGCGGAAGGCAATGTGTAATTCTTGCAAATGATCAAACTGTAAAAGCAGGTGCATGGTTTCCCATTACCGGTAAAAAAAATCTGCGCATGCAGGAGATTGCAATGGAAAATCATTTACCTGTAATTTATCTGGTTGACAGCGCCGGTGTTTTTCTTCCCATGCAGGATGAAATTTTTCCTGACAAAGAACATTTTGGCCGCATCTTTCGCAACAATGCCCGCATGAGTGCAATGGGCATTACACAAATTGCAGCCGTGATGGGGCCATGTGTGGCAGGTGGCGCATATTTACCTATTATGAGTGATGAAACGCTGATGGTGGAAGGTAACGGTTCAATTTATTTAGCCGGGCCATACTTAGTAAAAGCTGCCATTGGAGAAGATATAGATAATGAAACACTCGGTGGTGCGGTTACTCATACAGAGATTAGCGGCATTGCTGATTATAAATTTAAAACCGAACAGGAATGTATGGATCATATTAAAAAAATGTTTTCCATGCTGGGTGAAAATAAAAAAGCCGGCTTTGACAGAATAGTTTCTGTTCCCCCGAAATAAAATGCTGAAGAGTTGAATGGAATTTTTGCTGCAGATGGCAAACCATATGATATGCTGGAAATAATTGAACGTATTGTTGACGCTCCCTTCTACGCTGATTTGTTTACCGGAGTTTTAACAAAATCGGAAGCTTCGGAGGGCAAGTCTGGATTTGAACAGTTCAAAGAAGATTATGGCAAAACAATTATCTGTGGTTACGGCAGAGTAGATGGCTGGGCAGTGGGCATTGTAGCCAATCAAAGAACAATTGTAAAATCTAAAAAATCTTCCCGACCCGGTGGTTCTGGCAGTAGTGAAATGCAACTCGGTGGTGTTATTTATAATGACAGTGCAGATAAAGCTGCACGTTTTATTCTCAATTGCAATCAGAAAAAAATTCCTTTGGTATTTCTTCAGGATGTAACAGGCTTTATGGTGGGTAGCCGCAGCGAACATACAGGAATAATTAAAGACGGAGCCAAAATGGTAAATGCTGTTGCAAACTCTGTTGTTCCAAAAATTACAATCATCATTGGCAATTCGTATGGTGCAGGCAACTATGCCATGTGCGGCAAAGCTTATGATCCGCGTTTTATTTATGCTTGGCCTTCGGCAAAAATTGCAGTAATGGGTGGTGAGCAGGCAGCAAAAACTTTATTGCAGATACAAGTTGCGGCCATGAAATCAAGAGGCAAAACAGTAAGCGCTGATGAAGAAAAAAAACTTTTACAAAATATAATTGATAAATACGAAAAGCAAACAAAGCCCTTGTATGCTGCGGCACGGCTTTGGGTAGATGCCATTATAGATCCAAAAGAAACAAGAATATTAATTTCAGAAGCAATAAACGCAGCAAATAATAATCCGCATGTTGATGAAATGAAGCTTGGCGTATTCCAGGTTTAGCAATGTGGAAATCAATTTAAAATATCTTTTTTTTGGAAAGATATTTTTTACTACTTTCACTCCATAATCAACACTAACTGAACGCTTATGAGAAAATCTACTTTTGGGGGATTTTTAATAGCATCAATTTGTATCCTCAGTTTATTACAATCTTGCAAAGACGACAGATACTTATTAATACCTCCTCCCGTTCCAGATCAATCATTTGTTGAAGAATTTGATACAGCAACTGTAGCTTATAACAAAGGCTGGAGGTTTATTAACCGCAGTGATGTTATTGGCCGCCGCAGTTGGCAAAATCCTGATGCAGTTATTCCATTTATTTCTTATTCAGGAACTGGTAATGGTTATTTGTGGGCCGACTATCTATCTACGGCATCCGCCGCAGGCACTATCAGCAATTGGGCTGTATCTCCATCACTCACTATGCAGAATGGCGATAAAATAGTTTTTTATACCCGTTGTGAGCTACTTCCTTTTGGAGCTATTACCACAGATTTTGTAAACCGTATGCAGGTAAGAATGAATACAGCCAACACATTGAATTGTGGCGATGGCACTGACCCAGGTGACTTTATTGCACCGCTGCTGGATATAAATCCATTCTATTATGAATTTATTTTACAGGCTTTCAATAATCCTGCAGATCCTTTGTATGCAAAAGCAAGGCAAGCTTATCCGCATGTATGGACAAGATTTGAAGCAACTGTTGTTGGACTGAATGGACCAACCGTTGGCCGTTTTGCATTCAGGTATTTTACTGAGCTGGCAGGAAGCAACGGCAGAGCTTCATCAATCGGTATTGATAGCGTAGCTTATATTGGCAAACATTGATTTTAATAAAAATTATTGATTAGTACCTACCACTAAAAAATGAAAAATGAAAAATAAATTTTTACCTGTTTTTGGTTTTGTACTTTTTATTTCCGCAGTTTTACTTCTTACATCTTGTAAAGAAGAAACTGCTCCGGCAAAAACATCATCGCAGCAACCAGCCAGCCTTTCTTATTATGAAGCATTCGATTCCATGCAGCGTGTAATTAATATGGGTTGGAAAGCGGTAAACCTGAGCAATCCGCTTGGTGGCGATAACTGGCAGCAGGGATCGTATGTAGCAGATAATGTAAAAGGCGGACCATTTTATTCAGATATACCGGCTCATTCTTACAATGTCAGTGCAAATGAACTGGCATTTGTTCCTTACACTTGCGGTTCCGGATTATCATTTATCAATTGCTGGTTGATTAGCCCCGCACTTTCTATGAAGAATGGTGATAAAATATCTTTCTGGACAAGAACTAAAACTTCTATTTCATTTCCGGACCGTATGCAAGTATGGCTGAATACAACAAATGATGGAACCAATGTGGGCAGAAATGAAAATGAAACCGGCGACTTTACTGTAAAACTTCTTGATCTTAACCCCAATTATTCTTCAAGCGGCTACCCTACAGGCTATCCAACTACCTGGACAAAATTTGAATTCACAGTTTCTGGATTAGCAAACGGAAGCACACCAAAAAAACTGCGGGTTGGTTTCAGATACTATGTAAAAGATGGCGGCCCAAGTGGCGCAGTATCTGATGAAATAGGGATTGATGATTTTGCTTTTGAAAGCCAGTAAATAATTTTCTTTTTATAAAAAAATCCAACTTTGATTTTTCGGAGTTGGATTTTTTAATTTTACATCCTTAATGAAAAAAATATTTCTATTCACCTGCCTGTTAATCGTTGTACTCAGTTGTACAAACTCTGACAATAATAAAAATTTTACTCCGGCCACAATTGACTCAAAAGTTTTAACTGAACGTTGGAATATTGTCAGGTCTTTACATGATAGCATTCAGGAAGGCGACCTTATACTACGCTGCGGCAATGATTTTACCAGCGAATCACTTCGTGATTTCAGCCAGCAGGAAAAACTATACTCTCACAGCGGCATTGCATTTATGGAAAATGGAATGTTGTACGTTTACAGCAATATGGCCGGCGATCTCAATCCTGATGAAGTAATGAAGCGTGATGTACTTGATTCTTTTCTTACTCCGGAAGTAAATGTTGCCATGGGTGTTTATCGTTATGATCTTGACATCGCTGAAAAAGAAAAATTAAAAACGATAGTACTGCTGCATTATAAAAACAAACTTCAGTTTGATATGAACTTCGATCTTTCCACAGACGATAAAATGTATTGTGTGGAAATGATTGCAAAAGCAGTGGAGCAGGCTACCGGAAAAAGAATAACCTTAACCCGCAGCATGGTGAATGATGAATTGCGGGGCAAATACCTGAAGATGGCTTTACAGAAAAAAGTACTACCCTCACCAAAAGCGGCTGATCTGCGGGAGTATCTGGCAATTGACAATCTTTATTTAAATCCGCATTGCAGAGAAATTTCAAAACATATTTTTGGTTCACCAAAAAAACCAATTCAATTTCCCGCACCCGAACCCGCAGATTCTTCATTACCAAAAAAAGATTCAGTTGAGTAAACCAAATGTTATTATTTATACTGATGGCGCCTGCCGTGGCAATCCTGGTCCCGGTGGTTTTGCTGTTTTATTAATGGCAGGAAATAATAAAAAAGAAATTTCGCAGGGATACAGGCACACTACAAATAACAGAATGGAATTACTGGCAGTTATCTGCGGGCTTGAAGCATTAAAAAAAGAAGGCCTCCAGGTAGTCATTTATTCTGACAGTAAATATGTGGTGGACGCAGTGCAAAAAGGCTGGTTGAATACCTGGATTGCAAACAACTTTAAAGGTGGTAAAAAAAACAAAGACCTCTGGCTGCAATATTATGATCTTTCTGAAAAACAATTTATCCGGTTTGTTTGGGTAAAAGGCCATGCGGAAAATATCTATAATAACCGATGCGATGAATTGGCAACTGCTGCTGCTGACGGCTCCAAAAATGATTTAGTCAATGATGAAGGATATATTGAAAAGAAATAAAATTTTTACTGTATAAACAAAAAACCCATCAGCATCAACTGGTGGGTTTTCAATTAAAGATTAATAAAAGTTTAAGCTAAAGTAAGTTGAGTCTTATGTTTTGCAATAATATTATAAAATACAAGTATGGCTGGTAAAAAAACTATTGTGCCTATTAAAGAATTTCTGTAAAAAGGTAAAGCAGCCTCGTAACAAATCAATAATCCACTGAATGTTTTAGGATAAAGAGTTTGCGTACTGCTCATCCAGATAGATAAATTGGAAATTAAAAAAAATATTGTGGGAGCAGAAAATGCACCCAATGCGAGACTGGAATAATTTCTTCCTTTAAAAAACCATCCAATTAAAGTAGCTGAGAGCAGTATTAAATAATTTAACCATTGACCGCTATAGAATCCGGCATAAGGAAATAAATCTGCTGAATATAAAATCTGAATTACTGCATCGCTCAGGAATAAGGCAAGTAAAGGAAGCATGAAAGACATATCCTTTTGCTTCATGATAAACCCTGAAAACAGAGCAATAGCAATTACTGGCGAAAAACCAGACCAATCCAGGTTGGGTCCGAAAAAATATTTACAGGCCGTAGTAAGCGCAACCAGTATGCCTGTAAAAATTATTTGTCTGTTGCTGATTTTCATTATTATATTATTAAGTACACTGCAAAAATAAAAGAATTGGGTTAAATGGAAGTTTAATTTATTCACTGGTAGTGGGTCAGTTTGAAATTTCGAACTATCAGAGTCTTGTCAGGAATGACAAGACTCCGCCGGATTGATGATATTAAAATAAATT
>JANOJO010000642.1:0-3961 GCA_031418795.1 Bacteroidota bacterium
AAGAACACAAAGAATTGAATTTCTATTTTACTTTCTTTGTGTGCTTAGTGTAATCTTAGTGTCCTTTGTGTTCCAAAACGCTTTTGAAACAGCCTCACTATTACTGGTTTTTTTTAATTAAAATCTTTCAAGCGCAGAAAAGAAAAAGTCGCCTTCAATTTTTGCATTCTCATCACTATCGCTGCCATGCACTGCATTTTCTCCAATTGATGTTGCATATTTTTTTCTTATAGTTCCTTCTTCTGCATTGGCCGGATTGGTGGCGCCAATCAGTTTACGAAAATCAGCGACAGCATTTTCTTTTTCCAGAATGGCAGCAATGATGGGGCCGCTGCTCATAAAATCCACCAACTCTCCATAAAAAGGCCGTTCGCTATGTACTTCATAAAATTCTCCGGCTTTTGCAACAGACAATTTTAATTGCTTCAGGGCTACTACACGAAAGCCTCCTTTTATCATCATGTCCAGAATTCCACCTGCATATCCACGCTTCATAGCATCTGGTTTTATCATGGTCAATGTACGATTGTTCATATTTATTATTTGTTTTTTGCGGCGCAAAGCTAAGGGAAAGTGGTGAGTGTTGAGTCGGGAGTCCGTAGTTCAGAGTCTGGAGTTGTTAGACTTATTATTGAAAGATTCTGCCGATTAAGGTCTCTGAACTCCCGACTCATAACTCCTGACTCTTCACTCCCGACTCTAAACTGATTTCCCTACCTTCGCAGCCGTTTATGAAACCCGTACAGGAAATATTTTCGTTATTAAATAGTCCGAAGCGTGTAGCAATAGTGCCGCACCAAAAACCAGATGCTGATGCGATGGGTGCTTCGCTGGCCCTGTTTCATTTTTTAAAACAGTTTGGCCATAATGTATCTGTTGTTTCTCCATCCAACTGGGCAGGATGGCTAAATTGGATGCCCGGTTGCAATGAAGTAATAGATTCTGATTTGCAAAAAGAAAAAGCTGAAAAAATTTTTGACAGCGCAGAGTGGCTTTTTTGTCTTGACTTTAATGCATTTCACCGGGCAAAAAATGTATCTGCTAAACTGGAGCAGCTCAGGTGCACAAAAATTCTGATAGATCATCATCAGCAACCCGATGAAAAAAGTTTTGATTATGGCATAAGTGATGTGGCTAAATCAAGCACCTGCGAAATGGTGTATGATTTTATTCTTGCATCCGGCCATGGCGACAAGCTGAATAAAGAAATGATTGATTGCATTTATGCAGGTGTGGTGGCGGATACCGGTTCTTTTCGTTTTTCATCCACTTCGGCAAGTGTGCATAGCTTAGTGGCCGATTTAAAACTAAGAGGGCTTGAGCACATGCATGTACACAACGAACTGTTTGATAATTTTTTGGAAAACAGGATGCGGTTTATTGGCCATGTATTGCTGAACAGGATGGAAATTTTTTATGAATACAATACGGTTTTGTTAACGGTGCCAAAATCTGATCTGTTGAAATACTATATCAAAACCGGCGATACGGAGGGGCTGGTAAATTATCCACAAAGCATCAGTGGAATAAAATTGGTGGCGATTGTAATTGACCGTGATGAAGAACGCAAATGGAGTTTCAGGAGCAAAGATGATTTTGATTGTAATACTTTTGCCCGTAAATATTTTGAAGGCGGCGGGCATTTCAATGCATCGGGAGGCCGCAGTTCAGATTCATTGGAAAAAACAGTTCAGTCGTTTTATGCAGCTATGAAAGAAAATAAATTTTTACTTCAATAATTAAAAAAACAAATGAAAACAAAAATCACATGGGTACTTGCAGTTGCTATGGCACTGACTTTTACCGGATGCAAATCTTACAAAAAAACAAAGAGTGGGCTGGTGTACAAAATCTTTTCCGGCGGCAGCAAAGATTCTCTCATTAAAATTGGCAATATTGCAAAATTTCATTTTACAAGAAAGCTGAATGACTCTGTACTTTATACAAGCTTTGATAAAATACCAAGTTATATTCCGCTTCAGAACGATCCGGGGTTGGCTTACAGCCCGGTCGAAGTTTTTTTTCTTGCAAGAAAAGGCGACAGTATTATTACCATAGAATTGGTTGACACTTTAATGAAAAAGGGAATGACAAATCAATTGCCACCCAATATAAAAAAGGGAGATAGGATAACGACCTATATTAAAATTCTTAACGTATTCAGATCTGATAGCACGGCCATGCCCGATTACACTATTGAAATGCAAAAAGATAAACCACGCCAGGAAAAAGAAATGAAAGAGACGCTGGCAAAAGCTGCTAAAGAAAGAAAAGAGCAGTTGAAAAAAGATATTGATGAAATGAAGAAATCCGGTGAATTAGATAAAGTATTAACCTCTATGCAATCTTATCTTACCGGGAAAAAAATTAGTGCACAAAAAACAAATGCAGGCACTTTTGTATTGGTAAATGAAAAAGGAACCGGCGAACCTATAGTTGAAGGAAAATTTGTAAGTATAAAATACTCTGGCAAAATTCTGGAAACAGACAGTGTGTTTCAATCAAGTGAATATACATTTCAAGTAGGAATGGGTGAAGTTATCGCCGGATGGGATGATGGATTAAAATTATTTAACAAAGGCGGCAAAGGCGTTTTGTATGTTCCTGCCTTTCTGGCTTATGGAAAAAATCCTGCCCCCAATGGCAAAATAAATCAGGCATTGGTTTTTGATGTGGAAGTACTTAATGTGTCAGACACTCCTCAGCAGGCTGTTCCGCCAGCGCCTCCGCAGAATCAATAAAAAGAAAAAGAACCCGGTAAGAAAAATGTGATTGAATATTTTTTTTTAAAACATCTTCCTGATAAAATCAGGAAGATGTTTTTATTTTGACATGGTTGTAAATAATGTAATGGCTTCTTTTGCTTCTTTTACATCGTGTACACGAAGAATAGAAGCGCCGTTCATTAATCCAATTGTATTTAAAACAGTAGATCCATTAAGTGCATCATCAATCGATGCACCAAGCGTTTTATAAATCATAGATTTTCGCGATACACCAAGCAGTATTGGTTTGCCAATAATTTTAAATACAGATAAATTTTTCAGCAATTCGAAATTGTGTTCAATGGTTTTTCCAAAACCAAAACCCGGATCAATAATAACATCATTAATACCTGCCTGCTTCAGCTCATTTGTTTTTGCAATTAAATAATTAAGTACTTCACGGGTTACATTTTCATACACAGCCTGCTGCTGCATGGTTTGAGGAGTACCTTTTATGTGCATCAGTATATAAGGCACCCCCAAAGCAGCTACTGTTTCTATCATTTTTTGCGCAGCTCGCAGAGTGCCGCGGGCATCCTTTGGATTTTCCATACTGCCACCGCTGATATCATTCACAATACAAGCTCCTGATTCAACCGCTGCCCTGGCAACATTTGAATAAAAACTATCAATGGAAATAAATGTGGAGGGAAATTTTTTATGGATTGCTTCAATGGCAGGCAATACCCTTTTCATTTCGTTTTCAGCAGAAATCAATTCACTGCCCGGCCTGGTGCTTTGTCCGCCAATATCAAGAATATCTGCACCATCATTCAGCATTTTTTCAGCCTGCATCAAAATATTATCTGTCCCGGAAAAACGACTGCCTTCATAAAAAGAATCGGGTGTAGCATTTATGATGCCCATCACCAATGGTTTATCCACAACTAATAATCTTCCTTTGCAATTCAGAGTAAACATTCGGTGTAGTTCGTTATTTTTGGCGATAAAGATAGAGAAGAAGTCATTAGGTCATAAAAAGTCAGTGAGTCAATAAAAATAACATTGACTTTTATTAATTAAATGACTTACTGACTTAATGTCTAATTGACTTAAATTTTTTATGACAACAACAAATAAACAATTCGACGTAATTATAAATTCTATTTGATGAAAATATTTCTTAACAGCATACGGATATTTGTCGGAATCCTTTTCATTTTCTCGGGATTAGTAAAAGGAAATGATCCGCTTGG
>JANOJO010000643.1:0-2095 GCA_031418795.1 Bacteroidota bacterium
TGCAGACCCGGCCAACCGGCAGAAATTTCCTGCCATTGTAATTTTTCCGCAATGTGATGCAGATGATTTCTGGTCAAGGATAATACGTAATCCGGTTACACAGAAAGATGATTCACTTGGCGGAAGGTTTTTTCCAATTGATCAGCCAATTGGTAAATCAGCCGGACTTGTATTGAAATTGCTGGATTCTATGACCGGCACAAATACAGTAAATACAAAACGCATTTATATCGGCGGGCTTTCTATGGGCGGTATGGGTACATTTGAATTGCTGTGGCGCAGGCCAGGTTATTTTGCTGCTGCTATTCCTATCTGCGGCGGTGGCAACCCGGAGAATGTTGCTACTTACGCAAAGAAGTTTCCTGTCTGGATTTTTCATGGCGCTGTTGACCAGGTAGTTTCCGTTTCTCATTCAAGACTTATGGTTGGCGCTTTGAAAAAAGCCGGCGCTAAAGTGAAGTACACAGAATACCCCGGGGTGAATCACAATAGCTGGGATAATGCTTTTGCAGAACCTGATTTATTGGTTTGGTTGTTTAAGCAAAAGAAAAAATAGGATTTGGAACCACATAGCCATATAGGTACATAGAAATACACACATAGAATCTATATCAAAACTATGTTTCTATTTGCCTATGTGGTTTAATAAAATATTTGTTATAAAAAACTGATTATATAAAACAGGACTGATTGCAAATGCTGAATAGGATTACTTCAGTACAAGTGTGCCCTTCGCTTTGCTCTGGGTAAACTGCAACAAAAGCTCAATCAAGGTATCAATGCTGGCTACAAAATTTCCTTTATCCTTTTCTTAACACCCACCAGATAATGCACTCTTGCTTTCTTCGTTTCTACTTCATCCACTTCAACCACGGTTACAACTCTACATTTTTTTACTGAAAACAATTTACAATGGCTGAAACCAACCATGTTCAGGGCAATGGCCTGTACACCTACGACTCGTTTGGAGAAAATAAAAAACCTAACGATAATAATTTTTTGTGGTGGTGCGCCGGTACACATCAAAAATTATTAAAAGAATTTCCATCAGAGCATACAAAATATTCCGGGCTGGGTGGAGTACTGCTTGCTACATTTGTTCTGGCTACACTCTCTGCCGGCTATGCAATTCACACCGTATTTAATAATTGGTTCTGGACAATTGGTTTTGCAATCATCTGGGGAATGATCATTTTCAACTTTGATCGGTTCTTAGTTTCCACCATGCGCAAATATGGAATTAGCAGGCGCAAACAATTGTGGATGGCTGTACCGCGGCTTGCACTGGCACTCCTGATAGGATTTGTAATAGCGAGGCCATTAGAAATGAAAATTTTTGAAAAAGAAATTAATGTAAAGATGACGGAGAACCTCCATAAAAAGATTCAGCTCAACGATAGTCTTTTAACTATGGAAAATAAAGCGCTGCTGGCAGCAGCGTATTCAGAAAGACAGCGGCTCCTCGATCGTAAGCTGGCGATCGAGGATACGCTGCACAATTTACAATTGGCATACATGCAGGAAGCCGATGGTACAGGTGGCAGCGGGCAACGTGGTATTGAAAATATTACAAGATTGAAACAGGATGCATACTATCAGTCAAAAATTCAATTTGTGCCTGAGTTGATAATGCTGCAAAAAAATATCAGCAGCCAGGACAGCATCATGAATACGGCCAAAGCAACAATGGAAGATAAAAGAAAACAATATGAAACAACAGCGATAGCCAACATGGGCTTTCTTGAAAGAAATAAAGCCTTGTCAGATTTATCTGATCAGGAAGCAAGTGTGTTTTGGGCCAGCCTGCTTATTTCTTTACTTATTATTTTAATTGAAATTGGACCGGTGTTATCAAAACTCATCATGCCGGTGGGGCCGTATGATATTGCACTGGCAAAAGAAGAGTTGCTGCTGATGGCGGGCCATGAAAGTGAAATAAGAAAAGATAAAGAAGAACGGTTTGAAAAAAGAAAAGTTTTTCACCAGAAGCAAAAAGAAATGAATGAACAACTGGCGGAAAAACTTACACAACTTCAGCAAAAAAATATTGATAAAGAACTTGACAAATGGGAACGTGGCGAATGGCAACCACAAG
>JANOJO010000644.1:0-1798 GCA_031418795.1 Bacteroidota bacterium
CTTGCATTTATTAGCAAGCTACACTTTACGTCATTTCTATTTTTTCCTTTCGTCAAAGGTGGTACACTCGCAATGACGAAGACTCCGATGAGAGAAGGAAGTCTCAAAATCTCGGAGTCTTCGTCATTGCGAGGCCCGCACATAAAGCTGGCCGCTTGTAATGAAAGCATTGTGCAGGCCGAAGCAAACTGGTAATAAATTACACTGTTGCCGGTATTTCCATATCAGCATCTTTCTTCCATAGTTCTTCGCAGCAACAACTGAAAGCAGATTGCTGTCGCTGCCAAAGTACACCAGGAGAATAACATGTCTTTGCCGGTTCCTGTCAAATAGGGAGATGGGCTTACCGATTAGTAACTTACCATTTGGTAACTTACCACTTGGTAAGCTCAATTGGGTTTACTACATTTGAGCCATGGATGCCCCCTTCTTATTTGGAAAAACAGTAAGCGAAGATTCGTTTACCAACCGGCAGGCAGATGTCAAACGACTTACCGGCAATCTTCAGAACCATATCAATACTATTCTTATTTCACCAAGAAGATGGGGTAAATCATCACTGGTAAAAAAAGTGACGGATGGTATCCGCAGCCGCAGCACAAGGGTTATTATGCTTGACCTGCTAAGCATCCGCAATGAAGAGGAATTTTATAAGGTACTGGCTAAAGAAACAATTAAAGCAACCTCCAATAAACTTACTGAATGGATTGAAACCGGCCGGGATTTTTTAAAACATATTACGCCAAAAATTTCTTTAGGTACTGATCCCACGCAGGATTTTGACATCAGTTTTGAATGGAAGGAACTGGAAAAAAATTATGCGGAAATACTGAATCTGCCGCAGAAAATTGCAAAAAAGAAAAAAATGCATCTCATCGTTTGTATTGATGAATTTCAGAATTGTGAAAGCTTCAGGGAATCCAAACTTTTTCAAAAAAGATTGAGAACGGAATGGCAGCATCATCATCATGTAACTTATTGTTTATATGGCAGCCGTCAGCATATGATGGCAGAGCTTTTTGAAAAGCAATCAAATCCGTTTTATAAATTCGGAGATGTTATGTACCTGCCAAAGATTTCAAGAAATGACTGGATCAGTTTTATACAGGAGCAGTTTAAAGCAACGAAGAAAAATATCAATGAAGATATGGCCAATCTGATTGCTGCCCTGGTTCAGGATCATTCTTATTATGTGCAGCAACTTTCTTACCTGGTGTGGGTGGCTACTCCGAAAACCGTGACAAAGGAAATTGTTATAACAGCCATTGAAGATCTGCTGGTTCAAAACTCAATGCTCTATACAAGAGATACAGAAAATCTTACCAATGCACAGTTTAATTACCTGAAGGCTCTGGCCGAAGGTGTGCATTCAGGGTTGAGTTCCAGGGATGTGATGCATAAATACCAGCTTGGAACATCAGCCAATGCATTAAAAATTAAGAAAGGATTGATTCAAAAAGAACTGATTGACGACACTAAGGGTATTCATTTCCTTGATCCTGTTTATGAATTATGGTTCAAAAAAAATATGCTTCACCAGAAAATGGAAATTTGAATTACTACTTATGCTTCTTTTCCTGCTCCGGTATCAGCATCTTTCTTCCATAGTTCTTCGCAGTAAAACAGAAAATGAATTAACTTTCTCTGCAAAACTTTCGCAAATGAATATCATAATTACAATTCTACTTGTAGTGGCAGGCATCATTTCCTTGCTGTTAATCATTGCGCTTTTCATGAAGAGGGAACATTATGTCAAACGTGAAATTGTCATCAATGCGCCCCGGCAAAAAGTATTTGA
>JANOJO010000645.1:0-2586 GCA_031418795.1 Bacteroidota bacterium
GTAAGGAAATAACTACCGGCATATCCGCGCCACCAATTGGCATGACAAAGAAAATACCATATACAAGCGAAAGAAAGAATACGGTATAAAAGAGAAGTGATGTATTTGATGATTGCAGGTTTGAAGTGATATAAACTGACAATGCAATACTTAATACAAGCAATAAAATATTTACGAAGTGCTGTCCCTTAAATGCAAAATCTTTTACCCGGCCACTTAATTTTCCCCAGGCTATCATGCTTCCTGAAAATGTTATGCTTCCAAGTATAATGCCTGCGAACAATATTGCCATTATTCCCGGAGTGGCAGTTTCAGGAGGAAAATTTAATGCAGCAAGCTGATTAAATTCAATAGTTGAGATTAATGTAGCACTGGCGCCACCCAGACCATTAAATAAACTAACCATTTCCGGCATGGCTGTCATCTTTACTTTTTTGGCTGATAAAACACCAATAACAGTTCCAATGAATATGCCGCCAAAAATCCATACATGGTTTTTTAAAAGACTACCGTCATCATTCCGAAAAAGAAAAATAGTTCCGAAAATTGCGGCCAACATTCCTACGCCTGCAACTATATTACCTTGTCTTGCAGATGCCGGATGAGACATCATTTTCAAACCTGCAATAAATGTAATGGCCCCTATAATATAGATAATGCTTAAAATTGATAATCCCATGTTTATAAAAAATTTTTGCCGGTAAGCAACCTGATTACTTTTTCTTTTTAAACATTTCAAGCATCCTGTCAGTAACAACAAATCCGCCCACCACATTTATTGTACCCAGTATTACAGCCAGCAGTCCAAGAATCAATGCCACATAATTATCAGCATCTGCTCTTCCCATAACAATAATTGCTCCTATAATCACTACCCCGCTAATAGCATTTGCATGGCTCATCAGTGGAGTATGCAGTACTGCCGGCACCCTGCTTATCACTATAAATCCAAGAAATATAACCAATACAAGGATGTAAATCATCTGCTCGTTGGTGTAAATCCATTTTAATATGCTTTCCATAGAAATAAAATTTTATAAAAAATTATTTTATTAATCCTGCACTTTCTCATGTACCACATCTCCGTTATGAGTGATACAACAGCCTTTTACAAGATCGTCATCCCAATTGAGATTAATATTTCCTTCTTTATCAATTATTAATTCCAAAAAATTCTGAACATTTTTACCATATACTTTACTGGCATCAGAAGGCATGGTAGATGGTAAATATGAATTACCAACTATGCTAACACCATTATACACTACCGTTTCATTATTCTTTGTAAAAGGAGTGTTCCCCCCGGTAGCTGCAGCAATATCAATAATAACGGAACCATTCCGCATGGTATTAATCATCTCTTCATTAATAAGTATTGGTGCTTTCTTTCCGGGAATCTGTGCTGTTGTAATAACAATATCAGCTTTAATAATGCTTTCGGCTATTTTTTGTTTTTGTTTTTGCTGGTATTCCTCTGTTTGTTCCAGTGCATATCCACCAGCTTTGCTATCATCTGCTGCACCTTCTACTTCAATAAATTTTGCCCCGAGACTCATCACCTCTTCTTTTACTGCTTGTCTTGAATCAAAGACTTCCACTACAGCGCCCAATCTTTTGGCTGTTGCTATTGCCTGTAAGCCTGCAACACCGGCACCCAATATTAAAACTCTGGCAGGTTTGATACTTCCTGCAGCAGTCATAAACATAGGGAAATAGCGGGAATAAAGGTTGGCTGCCGTAAGAACCGATTTATATCCTGCAATATTCGCTTGTGAACTTAATACATCCATCGTTTGTGCACGGGTAGTGCGGGGAAGCATATCCAGCGAGAAAGTTGTTATACCCTGCGAAGCCCAATTCTTCATTTCATCTATATTGTATAAAGGCTGGTAATTGCCAATAAATATTTTTGATTCCAGGTTAGCATCCCGAAAATTATCGGGATCAGACTGATCCGGCTGATGAATACTCAAAAGAATATCTGCCGCTGCAATTATTTCCTTGCGGCTTTTGATTTGTGCACCTGCATTTTCATACTCAGCATTATTGCAGAATGCTTTTTCTCCGGCTCCATTTTCCACTAAAATGGAGACTCCTTTTTTAGTCAATACAACTAAAGATTCAGCGAGAATAGAGACTCTTGTTTCATGTGCCGGTTCTTTAAGCAGTCCAATAGTCATAAATAGAAATTTTTTCCTGTTAAAATCAGGCTGGATTCCGGTTTGAAGATAATGATTTTAATACCGTATGGAAAAATGCTGTTTTTCATGAAACTCCCTGCGGAAAACAACAATCCCGATAAAAAAAAAGTCAATTGTACAATAAACCAACGGATGATTCTTTATACTTTCCCATGCCTGCTCCATTTCGCTGCTCCAGTGAATATCATCAAATACAAGTATTGTATCATTATTAATTTTAGAAAGTAATTGTTGAAAATATCTTTCAGTAGGTTCCTGCCGGTGGTTACCATCTATAAATGCGAAGTCAACAGACGACAAACGATTGACGACGGACGAAAGAGTTTCATCAAAATTTCCTTCTACTAAATCAATATTATTTAATCCGCCGGATTTAAAATTTTGT
>JANOJO010000646.1:0-1567 GCA_031418795.1 Bacteroidota bacterium
AATGAGTAAAATAATTATCAAAACACCAATCAGGGAAACCATGAAAAAGTAATCAGCAATTGTCTCAAGCCTTTCTTCCCTGGATTTATTTTTGGTACGAATGGAAGAGAAAGAAAAAAAGCAGGAGAAAGTCAACAGCAATGCGATAATTGAGGTAAACTCATCTATAAAGTATGCTTTAGTGTGATTGGCGATGTGTAAGGATGTAATAACAAAAAGGCAAAACCCCAGCAGGGTTGCCGAGGTATTTAGTATGTGTTGAGACGTAGTATTTGCCATTTCTAAAAGTAGTCTTAAAAGTCAGTAATTATCGAATAGTTAAAATCAGCACACTATTGTCGGTTAATATTTCTGTCGCAATAGAGTTGCCGAAGACGAAGAAGCGATTAAATGCATCCATGTTTGATTAAGCTACACTATTTGTTAGAAGCTCAACTCTTTGAATATTGAAAAAAGCTCTTCATTTTTTATTTTATTTAATCTTTATGTTATGCGGTCATGCTACTCTCGCCACAAAGATGTGTTGTTCAATATTTGCAGTCATTCTCTCAAATTGCTATTTTAAATAAGCCGAATACATCCACACTAATTTTTCCTGCTCACGGATGTAATCACTCATGAGTGCATTTGTGCCTTCATCTCCTGTTTCGGCAGAAAGGTTGAGCAGTTCTCTTTGTTCAATGATAAGAATTTCAAACGCCTCTAAAATTGTTTTAACGCCTTGTTTTCCGGCAGAAACATTTTTTATATTCTTGATTTTTGCTGTGCTTTTGTAATCGTCAAAAGTGTGAAGTGGTGTTGCACCCAATGTCAAAATTCTTTCTGCCACTTCATCCACTTTCAATAGAAGATTGGTGTAGAGTTCTTCAAACTTTAAGTGAAGTTCAAAAAACTTATCGCCTTTGATGTTCCAATGCAAACCTCTGGTGTTTTGGTAGAACATCATATAGTCAGCTAAAAGATTATTCAAATTGTCTGCTAACTGTTTACTTTTTGTTTTGTCAAGTCCTATTTGATTTTTAGTTGCCATTTTGTTTTGTTTTTATTATAGTCAAAATTAAATTTATCAACTTCCTTTTTTGACCCACAATCATCCTTTCGCTGTATACGCCAATAGATACACCACATACTCCGCAAAAAAGAACCACCAGAAACGCATATAGAATATTTTGATTGATTGGCGTTCTCCTAACCTTATAGAAAAAGCATTGATGATAAAGAGTACAAATAAAATGACATGCCCGTAAAGAAGCACTCTAGTTTCGAAGGATGGAATTTCTGAAATAGAAAAATCTAAACATTTCATGTAGATTGTGAATAAATATGCCAATCCTACCAGCAGATTACCCGCTATCAATGCGGCTTTGGGCGAATACAGGATAGCGAATGTTTTAATATTGTATTTCGCATCGCCTTCCATATCCGACAAATCCTTGAACCACGAAATGACTATACTGAACGCGATGATGAATAAGGTGAGTATTTTTACATTCTCCGGCATATCGAGGGAGTTGTTCACTAGATAATTAAACACCATGAATCCGCCCGCATTGAGTAATAGACCGCG
>JANOJO010000647.1:0-2147 GCA_031418795.1 Bacteroidota bacterium
GGGCACAGTTCCATCCGTCATTTTCGGCGGTTGCATGACTTTATTTATTTCAATCTTTACCTGGTTCAAAGCGCCGACTTTAAGAAAATTTGAATACTGAGCCCCCTGTCCCCCGAAGTAAGCCCACTGTCCCCCGAAGGGGGAACTTAGGTCAATCATTATGTTATTTTCATAACTTCATTATAGAATTAAGTTGTAATTTTTTTGTAGCCAGCTTTTGTACCCTGATTGAACTTTTGTTGCGACGCTCCCTTGTACTTTTTGTTCGCTATTCAACAAAAAGAATGTACATCCCCTCCCTGGAGGGGCAGAGGCAACTTCAAATAGAGTAATTTTTGAAAGGCCTGCCTGCCGGTAGGCAGGGGTGGGCAAACGATAAACTAAAAAAACTTTAAACTAAAAACAATGAACAGAAGATCCTTCATCCAAAACACAGCACTCACACTGGGTGCATTAACCATTGCACAGCAAAAAATATTTTCTGCTCTCCTTCAGCAGACATGGAAAATAACCATGCTCACCAAAGAGATTGGCATTTTTACAGAACGTGGAGGCACCATTGCCTTCCTTCTTTCTAAAAAAGGTATTGTAGTAGTTGATGCGCAGTTTCCTGAGCAGAGCAAGCACCTGATTGATGAACTGACCAAAGGACTCAGTGAGAAAAAGAAAACTGAAAATCCTTTCAAACTTTTAATCAACACCCATCATCATGGCGATCATACAGCAGGCAATATTTCTTTTAAAGGAATAGTGGAGCATGTGCTGGCGCATGAAAATTCATTGAAGAATCAAAAGAACAGTGCTGTAACAAATAAAAACGAAGACAAACAACTTTATCCTGACCAGACTTTCTCTGATACCTGGTGCCAGAAATTTGGTAAAGAAAAAATCTGTCTGCATTATTTTGGAGCTGCTCATACCAATGGAGATGCTGTTATTCATTTTCAACATGCCAACATTGCACACATGGGCGACCTGATGTTTAACCGCCGCCATCCGTTTGTTGACCGTGGCGCCGGCGCCAATATAAAAAACTGGATAGAAGTATTGAATAAAACGGTGAACAAACTTGACAGCAAAACAAAATACATATTTGGCCATGCAGCCGAAGGCCATGAAGTAACCGGCACATCCGATGATCTTAAAAAATTTTGCGATTACTTAGATGCAGTATTAAAATTTGCAGAAAGTGAAATGAAAGCCGGCAAAACAAAAGAAGAGTTTTTGAAAAACACAATTATCCCAGGAGCAGGTGAATGGAAAGGTGATGGAATAGCAAGGCCGCTGCAGGCGGCGTGGGAGGAGTTGATGGTGAAATAATTTTTGTAATAATTTGAATTAAGTTTGAATTAACTTAAGAATAAAGACTTTGAGAATAACCCCATTAGCGATACTTCTTGTTATAATCACAAATCAAAATTTTGCACAGGATGCCAACAAAATCAATATTCAATATGGAATAGATAAATTTATTCTCAACTCTCCGAAAGCCATATACGACTCTACAATAAGACTTCTTGAAGATGGCGTGTTTACATGGAATTCTAAAACAACTTTCCCTTATCAATACAATCCATTTTTGATTATCCCGTTTGAATTAAAACATGTAAAATTTCCTTCATTGTTGTTGACATTTGATGAAGATGATAAATTAATTCAAATAGATTTTTCTACATTTTATTCTAAAACAAAATCAATAAAATATAAAAAGGAAGCCAAACAAGACCTTAGAAGGCTACTTGCTTATTTAACGGCTAAATGGGATAAACATAGTGTCGAAAAATTATATTACAAATCTAAAATCTCTGTATATAAAGGTTATGAATGGTATAGCAGAGAAACTGTGATGAAACTTACTAACTCATCTGTTAGCATTTCAAAACAAGAAATCATTTCAATTTCGCTTAGTTTTAAAAACTAAAATTTATGAAGTTATTGGTGTACAAAGACAATCTTACTTATCGTTAAAGATTTTTGCATTGATGCTGGCAGGTTAGTATATTATCAAGTTGTTTGTAAAAATGAAAAATTGAATGCATTATACCAACAACCCGAAATTATACTAACTTCAGAAGTTGTCGCCAGCCAAGCAGAATAGATGGCGGATACAAAAAATTGTAAAAACTTATTGCTATAATTTAAAAACC
>JANOJO010000648.1:0-14364 GCA_031418795.1 Bacteroidota bacterium
TCGTTTTATAAAAGAATATTCGAAATCCATATCCGTGATTTTTGACACCATTAAGTAACCAGTCACAGTTCTGAAAAAAAAATCAGGGCGAAGACAAAAAAACATTAACGTTATGGCGTTACCTCGTGAGCCGCGGCAAAAGATGATCAATATGATGTACTTAGTGTTAACAGCAATGTTGGCGCTGAATGTATCATCAGAGATTCTGAATGCCTTCAAAACGGTAAATAATAGTTTAGAAAAAACCAATACTGTAGTAAGTACCTCTACTGATGAGATAATGAATTCATTGAATGCAAAACTAAATCAAGACGGTACCAGAGAAAGGGCTCAGATTTGGTATCCACACGCAAACAATGTTCATCAATATGCCAGTAAAATATATAAATATATCCAGGGCTTAAAAGATACAATTTTACTAAGATCTGGAGCTGATTTTGCAAAAGGTGATTCAAGTTATAAAGACGATAATCTGGATATAGCTACAAGATTGATGGTTGATAAAGGAGTAGGAAAGAAACTTTACAATAGCCTTTTACAATTTAAAAATGATGTATTAAACGAAGACCCGATTATTGGTAAACATTTTGCCAACTCTTTACCGATTTCACTTGAAATGCCTAAGACTAAAAACAAAGGCAATAAAACCTGGGAGGCAGCATATTTCAGAATGGTTCCAACTGTGGCTGCATTAACTATTCTCAGTAAATTTCAAAATGATGTGAAGACAACTGAAAATAAAGTGATTTCATATATTCATGAACAAGTAGGAAAGGTTGAAATAATTTTTAATAATTATAAGCCACTTATCGGACAAAATTCATCGGTATTATTGTCAGGTCAGGAACTGGAAATAAGAGCAGGCTTGGCTGCATTTAATAATGATAAAAAACCAATAGTAAGTATTGGAGGAACAGTGGTAGCACTTGATGCTGAGGGGTTAGCTATAAAAAAATTCCCTGTTAATTCAAGTGGCAAAATACCTGTAAGAATTGACTATACAGATCAGGAAGGCAAACCACAACATGTTATCAAAGATGTTGTATATACAGTAGGACAATCCAGTGCTGCTGTACAGTTAGATAAAATGAATGTATTGTTCATTGGCGTTGATAATCCTGTTACCATTTCAGGCAGTGGAAATGTTGACCAGATACAGGCTACAGTAACTGGCGGCGGCGGCGTTTTCACAGGATCTGGTTCTAAACGTACTGTTCGTGTAACACAGGAAACCGATAATTGTGTAATTAAAGTAACAACACCTGATGGCAAAACAACAAATGTAAATTTCCGTGTACGTTCAATACCCGATCCTACTCCAATGATTGGACAAAATGAAAGTGGTGATATACCTGCATCTTTATTTAAAAGCCAGGCAGGTGTGAGGGCATATGTTAAGAATTTCTTTTATGAAACACAATTCAATGTAACCACTTTCCGAATCACTGGTGACGCAGCTGGTTTTGAAGATGGAATTTTGGAAGCAAATAATACCGGAGCTGCATGGAATGAGGCAAAGAAGATTATTGGTAAATGCCGTCCCGGTTCATTTATTACTATCGAAGACATTTATGCCATGGGGCCAGATGGAAGAAGAAGAAAACTTACACCCCTGATCTTTACTTTGAAATAATATAGCAATGAATAAACAGCTTTTTAAATATGTAATTCTGTTAGCAGTATTGGTTAGTGTTGCAAACCTGGCTGATGCACAACGCAGAGGAAGAACAACAAGAACTACAACAACTGGCTCGGCACTGGATACTATACCAAAACAAAATGTGCAGCAAAATACAAATCCTGCTGCTGTTGGTCAGTATAATCCTTATGCCAATGTACCAATAAGAGTTGCTCCACAAGTTGGTGGGTTCAATGACTCAACCAAACTCTCATTAAGAAATGACGGGGCAACAGAAAAAAGCATGTTTAAAGAAAGGACACCGTTGCCTTATGAACATTTAAGACAGGATGATGCGTTTTATACACAAAGAGTTTGGAGGGATATTGATATTCGTGAAAAAATAAACCTTCCATTCAGGTACCAGGTAAATGATGACAATGGAGATCAGCGTTTCGTAAGTATAGTTGTAAATGCTGTAAGAAGAGAATTAAAAAATGGTAATGCAATTGCCTTTAGCCCTGATGATGACAGATTTACAACTTTTCTGGATTCATCATCTTTTGAAAAATCTTTGAGTGGCGGTGGTCAATGTGATACGCTACCGGTCTATAATCTAAATGACCCTACAAAGATTGATAGTTTTGTTGTTTCATGTGATAATTTGAATCCTGATGATATTGTAAAATTCAGAATAAAAGAAGAGTGGATCTTTGACAGGGAAGCAAGCAGGATGTTTGTAAGAATAATAGGGATTGCTCCCATGAAAACCCAATTTGGATTAGATAAAAAAACAGAAAGAGGCGCTTCTCCATTATTCTGGATTTATTATCCTGATTTGAGGCCAACACTTGCAAAGCATGAAGTTTATAATCCAAAGAATATGGGAATGAGCAGAATGACCTGGGAAGAGTTGTTTGAATCAAGAATGTTCAGCAGTTATATTGTAAAATCAACGCTTGACAACCCTTATAACAAATTCATAAGAAATATCATGAGAGACAATCCAATGATGGCTTTACTGGAAGGTGAAAATATAAAAGATAAAATTTTCAACTTTGAACAAAACCTCTGGCAGTATTAAAAAAAATTATTCGTAGATCTACGATAATAAAGCCCCCTGACGATACTGTCAGGGGGCTTTATTTTTTCAAAAACATTTTTAATTATT
The DNA here is from genome assembly GCA_031418795.1 of Bacteroidota bacterium. Taxonomy (GTDB): domain Bacteria; phylum Bacteroidota; class Bacteroidia; order Chitinophagales; family Chitinophagaceae; genus VBAS01. The sequence continues at coordinate 2,790 of JANOJO010000648.1, forward strand.
TATTCCACACAAAATTAAAAATACCACGAAGCGGGTATAGGATATGTCAAATATTGTTGTATTTTTATTTCGGTTTTTCATAGGATATTGGATTTTAAAAACGGGGCTGGATTTTTATCCTGGCCCCATTATTTTTTTAAAGCATCAAAAACAATTTTCGCTTTTTTAATTCCAATAATTTTTGCAAGCTCATCCACCGGTTTATTTTTAATATTTTTTAAAGACCTGAATTCTTTCAATAACAAATTGCTTGTTTCTTTTCCAATCCCTTTTATTTCTTCCAGCTCATTTTTAAATGCTCCCATGCTTCTTTTTTTACGGTGAAAATTTATTCCAAAGCGGTGTACTTCATCACGGATTGACCGAATAAGTTTAAGGGTGCTGCTGTTATAAGGCAATTTTAAAGACTGCTGATCTCCGGCAAAGAAAATTTCTTCTTCATTTTTTGCAAGCCCTATTAATGTTGTATTGCCTGCAGCATGAAGTTCCTGCAAGGCAGATACTGCTGCGCTTAATTGTCCTTTACCCCCATCTATAATGACGAGCTGCGGCCAGGGAAGATTTTCTTCCAGTACTCTTTTATACCGTCTGCTTACTGCTTCTTTCATCGTTGCAAAATCATTGATGCCTTTTACAGTTTTTACATTAAACAGCCGGTAATCTTTTTTACTGGGTTCGCCATTTTTATAACACACCATGGCAGATACAGGATAAGTCCCCTGGAAATTTGAATTGTCAAAACACTCAATATGATCAGGAACATGCGGTAGGCTCAAATCATTTTGGAGTTCTTTAAGCAGTTCTGTTTTGTTGTTTTGTGTTGCATCTAAACGCAGTCTTATTTTGTTCAATTGCTCTTCTATAAAATATCTTGCATTCTTTTCTGAAAGGTCAAGTAGTTTTTTCTTATCGCCGGCGCGGGGCACTGTAACAACGATTCCATCTTCCGGATAAGAAATCCGGAAGGGCAAAATAATTTCTTTTGCTGTGCTTTTGAAAATGTCTCTTAATTGTGATACCGCTATTGCAAGAATTTCTTCTTCGTCTTCATCGGCATATATTTCCACAGCCGCCGTTTTTGTTTGTACAATAGTTCCATTTTGCACCATCAGGTAATTGATAAAAGCTTTGTCTTCTGATTTTACAATAAAAAATACATCCAGATCAGAAAGCCTGGGATTGCTGATTACAGATTTTGCCTGGTAATTTTTTAAAAAATCAATTTTCTTTTTTACCAACTCTGCTTTTTCAAAATTGAGGTTTTCTGAAAACCGTTTCATCTCCACTTTGAAATGCAGTATGACAGGTTTTAGATTTCCTCTCAGCAGGTTTTTTATTTGTTGCAGCCCGTCATTGTAGTCATCCGCACTTTGTAATCCTTCACATGGGCCTTTACAATTGCCAAGATGGTATTCCAAACAAACTTTGAATTTCTTTTTTTCAATATTTCCTGCTGTCAGGTTCAGTGTACAAGTGCGCAGGGGTATTGCCTGTTTTATAAAACTCAGCAGTTCTCTTACCCGTTGTACTGAAGTATAGGGGCCAAGATAATCTGAGCCATCATCAATCAATTTGCGGGTAAGAAACACACGGGGAAAAGGTTCTTTTTTTATTACGATATGCGGATAAGTTTTATCATCCTTCAGGTTGATATTAAACCGGGGTTGAAATCTTTTGATAAGCGAATTTTCAAGAAAGAAAGCATCCTGTTCAGAATTTACGATGGTGAACTCAATATGATGAATACGGCTGACTAACTCATGCGTTTTATAGCTTGCCTGTTTTTTAATAAAGTAAGAGCAGACTCTTTTCCGCAGGTTTTTTGCTTTGCCAACATAAAGCAATTCATTTTCTAAATTATAATATTTATAAATACCCGGCTGAGTTGGAATGGTATGAGTTATATTTTGAAATTCAGATGAAGTCATTAAAACAGATAGTGAATTTTTTTGAAATGACTTTTTTATTCCCAGGTTACTTTAAGCATTTTCATTTTTTCCGGATGGCTGCCAACCTGAATGATATTTCCTATCTGAAAGTATTTATCAATCTGCCAGAATAATTTTTGTTCTATCGAACTGTCTTTTACCTGCACCAAACGATCAATATAAATACTATGAACAGTTCCTGTTGCCATATCATCCAGAGGCACTATGATGATTTGCTTTTGTATTTCCATCTTTTCATTTTTTGCTGTGGAAGTAATGCTGAGTGAGTTTTGTTCTGCATCTAATAATCGTTCTTCCGTATAGTTTTCAGAATAGTTATTTTTACTGATATCGGGTAGTGAAAGAAAACTGGCTGCCCATTCCCTTACCTCTTCTCTTTTTAAATATGCAGTATCCGTTTTTCCGTCCTGCATTTCATATTTCATAATCTGGTACAGGGAGGTATCAAGATGATTTACCTGTCCTTTAATAATTGATATGGCAGATATACCAGGTTCAACTTTTTTTTCTTTGTTTCCGTTGCAGGAGATAAGTAACAATCCAAAAACAACAGCCATGCAGAAGACGTTTTTCATGCCCTAAATGTAGTATAAAACAATACCTGAAAATAATAATCCCGGTGCAAAGATGTACCGGGATTATCCAAACGAAAGAGACAGTTAGTATCGGTTACTTTTTCTTATTGATAGTAGCGCCAACTTTAAGACCAACTGCAAAAAGATTTTCTTTTACAGGATACCCGCTTACAAAACTTGATAAATGCTGGTATCTCGCATGTGGTCCAACCTGCCATTTGATTTTACCTGTTGAGTAAACTACAAAAGTTTCTATGCCTGTACTTAAGTTCCAGCGGCGCATCAGGTCAGGGAATTTCGCATAATTTTTATAATCACTGGATATCAGGTATGCCCTGTCACCAATTACATAAGTTGGTTGTAAAGTGCCACTGATACCCCAACTAAAATTTTTTCTTTCGGCAAGAATTATTTCAACTCCAAACGGTACTGCAGCCTGGAAATAAAAATTCTCTAACCAATTGGCATTTGCCCCACCCTTGTTTCTATAATTGCTAAGTGAAGACATAGAATCGGTGCCCAAACCACTGGTAACAGCTACAGTTGCAATTTCAGTTGGGTGCGAATAGGCTCTTATATCGTACCGGTTAATATTAAATTGCAAGCCCGATTTAAAAGAGAACCGATCGTTTACCCGGTATTTTCCTTCAATACCAAATTCCAGGCCCATTGCCGGTTTGTGTTTTAATTCTTTATTCAAATCCACAACCTGTGAGTTTACATACAAACCGTTTGCGAAGTATTTCTTGTTTTCAGTTAAAGTACGGTAACTCACAGTTGGTGTAAAATATACTTGTGCTGTAATTTTTGCCTGCTTTTGCTTAACAGGAATTATAGCGTTTTGCGAAGCAATAGCATTTAATATGTCATTCAATTTATCTTCTGTAATTTTTTCCTGGTTATTTTCTTCAATAACCTGGTCATTGTTTTTTTCAGTAACAATATTCTCAACAGCTTCTTGCTGCACTGTAGTTACCGTAGATAAATTCACATTCGTAGTTTCATTCGCAGTTTCAGTATTCTTATTTAACGCTTCTGTTCTTATTTCATCTGTCTTCGTTTCAATAGTTTCAGTTTTTGTAACAGTATTTACTTCATCATTTGTATAAGTATTTTCTTTGTTTGAAGCAAGAGGAATTGTTACATTTTCAATATCTGTTTTTGCTGCAGATACCGGCTTAATTATTGGTAAACTGATTTTTTCTTCAGCAAAAGAATTTGTTGTTATTGTATTTGTATTTTCAGAAGATGAACCCGGTAATATTGTTTCAATGCTATTAACCTGTGGTGGATTCTTTATGGCAGCTGCCTTTGTTTGATTGCCCTGTTTGTTATTTATTAAAAAGAAACTGACACCGGCACCGGTAATTAACAGAAACGCTAATGCAGAAATGCCAATCCATTTACGGCGTGTATGTAAAGCAGCATTGACACCTTTCCAAACCCTTTCCGATGGATACATGCGGTATTGGTTTGCATTATCTCTCAGCAACTTTTCAAAATCTCCTTTATTAAATTGTCTCTCCATAAACCAGTCAGTAATTTAGGAACGGATTAATTGTTATTTATCTTACTCCTGCTGCAGAAGCCATTGAATGAAATGCTCTTGGCCTTTGCAGTATTTTTTTTCTTATTAATATATCTTCAAGCATGGCCTTTGCACGGGTATATTGGCTGCGGCTTGTGCTTTCTTCTATATCCAGCATATTGGATATTTCTTTGTGACTATAGCCTTCCACTGCATACAGGTTTAATACGGTTCTATATCCCATCGGCAACATTCTTATACATTCTACCACTTGCTTGGCCTGAATGATTGATGGCACAGATTCCTCTCTTACCATTGCTCCAGTGGCATGAATTAAATCAACACTTTCATTGAACTTTTTATTCTTCTTTAAAATATTAATGCAGGTATGCACTATTATTCTTCTCACCCAGCCTTCAAAAGAACCACGGCTTTCAAACGTATGAATCTGTAAAAACACTTTAATAAATCCTTCCTGCAGCATATCCTCAGCATCTTCCCGGTTATGGGCGAAGCGGTAACACACGGCTAACATTTTTGGACTGTGCTTATTGTACAGTTCACGTTGTGCTGTGGCTTCGTTTTTTCTACAACCTTGTAATATGGCTTCCTCAGTCATAATTGCCTTTTGGACTGCCTGTAATTTAGACAAATTTTGATTCAAACTGCTGCACAGGATTTTAATTTTTAAAAAAAACAGCTAAGTTTTAATAAAAAAACTATTATCGGGGCAAAAACATTCTATTTAAGATTAGAAAGCAGCCCTGATTGCAAATACATAATTACGACCGGGTGAAGAAAAACCTGAAGCAAAATAGCGGTAGTTGCGGTCAAGTATATTTTCAATGGCAAACTGCAGCTGTGTTTTTTTACTGATGTTAAAACTATTTCGCCAGTTGAGTGTAAACCACGAAGGCATGCCAGCCGGTGTGGCGTATTGCTGATTATCTTCCCCATCAGGATTATAATTTTTTATTCTTTTCCATCCATTGAATAAAACAAATCCTTCGGTAGAAAATTTTTCATGATTAAAGTTCAGGCTTGTTTTTCCATATACAGGAGGAATATGGTCCTGTGGAATTTTATTGCCGTTACTGTTTTTAAATCTTCCGTAAGTGTGAGTAACGGTGCCAAAAAAAGAAAACTGTTTTGTAAAATCAATTTTTAAATTAATATTAAAACCATAAGTATGGGCTTTCTTCACATTGCGGTTAGCATACACGGCTGATAATACTCCACTGTAAATTATAGAGTCCTGCCCGTTTAGTTGAAAAGGAGCTAAGCCAATTGCATTTTTAAACAAGGTGTAAAAGCCGGTGATGTCAAACTTTATTTTTCCAGAAATCATCTGGGTAATACCGATCTCTGCATTGTAGGTATATTCAGGTTTGATATCAGCATTGGGAATTACCACCCGCTTCAGTGATGTGCTGGATTCAAATACTCTGGCCAGGTCATCAATATTAGGATTGCGGAATCCGGAGGACAAACCAATAACTACACGGAAATCATCAGCAGGAAGATAAACCATGCCGAGATTGCCTGTAACAGCAAAATTGTTTTGTGTAATTTTTGTAAATGGTAAATTGAAAAATGAATTATCAGCAATATTTGAATTAAGAAATACTCCATTTACCCTGATGCCATCATTAATTATTATTTTTCCTTCCTTAAGTTTCAATAAATGCTGTGCATACAACCCAAAATAATTCATTTTGTTTTCTCCATTCGGATAGCGGGTATCAAGTGCTGTTATATTATTGTTGGTTAAATCAGTCCTGTTTGCTTTTGATATCACATCGTTCAATTGGCCATCGGCCCCAATAGTTATTTCATGATTATTCCATTTTTTTCTTGCATCAAATATAAAACCAAGAATATTTATTTTTTCTGATCGGTTGTCGAAACGATCGTAGCGGCGGTATTCACGCTGGTTCCTGCTTTCTTCCAGATTTTGATAATGAACATTTGCTCTTAATTGATTAAAAAAACCAGCAGAAGAAATATTTAATTCATAAGCGGCTAGCCATCTTGTTTGAGGGCCATAATACCATTCAGCAAAGCGAAGCCTTCCATTTCTTATATCCTGCAAACGATCGTAGCGGGGTACATCAGATGAATTGGACATTTGCAAATTGAGTGAATGAACTATTTTTTCATTCTGTTTAAATAAAAATTTTTGTGTTATATCCCATTGCTTATAACCGGAAAATTTCTGAACCCTGTCATCTTTATTATTAACGATTGAATCAATACCGTTGATGGAAGCAATGTATTGAGATCGTTTTCCAAATCCCGGATAATCATCCGGGTAATCATTGCCCATTTTTAAATCGCCAAAATAACTATGCGTATAAGCCTGAAGCCAGGCAAATTTATTACCGCCAATGCTCATATTAAAATGAACAGTCTTTTCATGATTGGCAGAACTGAAACGGCTGAATGCAGAACCGGTTGTTTTTAATTTTTTTTCTAAAGAAAGTTGTGGCGATTTTGTTCTTAAGTGAATAACTCCACCAAGCGCATCGCTGCCATAAAGTGTGGATGCTGGGCCGTACAATACTTCCACCCTTTCCAGCATATTTTGATCTACGGTAATTACATTTTGCAAATGCCCGGCCCGGTAAATAGCATTATTCATTCTTATGCCATCAATCACCAGCAATACACGGCTTGCTTCAAAGCCACGAAGCACCGGGCTGCTGCCACCCTGCTGACTTTTTTGAACAAACACATTACCGGTATTGATTAAAAGGTCGCCGGTATTTTGTGCATTGGCAGCAGCAATCGCTTTTGCAGTTATGATATCTACTTTTTGATTTACATTTCTTTTTCTTTCTGCAAACTTGTTGGCCGAAATAACAATTTCGCCTAATATTTTTTCAGTAAGAGTATCTTCCTGCGCCTGCACAGAAATGCATGGCAGAAAAAGAATGAAGAAAGAAATAATTCTGATTTGAAAACAGGTTGAGAATAATTTCAGTTTCACTTAACCGGGGGTTTACGTTTTAAACTATCAATTGGATATTTTGATTCCAATGTATCAATTATAGAATTTGCCCAGTCAAAAAGTTTATTTTTTTCCAGATCAGTTAAGACTGCATCTTTATGTGTCCATGTATATGAATCAAGGGGCATTTCACCTTCTTTTACCAGTTCTATTACTTCTTCCATTTTACGATATTGGAAGCGAAGGCGTTTATTAGTGTATTCATCAAAATTCAAATCTTTTTTTGCATCATTTACATGATTAGCCATCCACCAGGCTACTGGCTGTATATTATAATACCAGGGATAACGGGAATTGTTGCTGTGGCAATCCATGCATGCTTTATCAAGAATTATTTTTACATCTGCAGGCACATTGAATGCTTTAGCAATTGCATTGGGCTGATCGCCGTCAGCTATGTTTTTGGCCGGCCGGAAAAATTGTATGGCGATAAATCCAATCAGTAATATCCATCCAAATGTTTTAAATACTTTTTTCATACCTGATTTTTTTTGATTTGCTAAATTAGTATTTCTCCTGTCATTTTTTGAGGTACAGGTATTTTCATCATTGTTAAAATAGTAGGCGCAAGATCTCCAAGTTTTCCCGGTTTTATTTTGCCTGTAAATTCTTTGTCAATAATAAAAAATGGTACCGGGTTTAATGTATGTGCAGTATTAGGGGTGCCATCTTCGTTTATTAAATAATCAGAATTGCCATGATCGGCAGTAAGAAAAATTGTATAACCATTTTCAATCCCGGCGGTTACTATTTTTTCCACGCAACTGTCCACTGTTTCTACGGCTTTGATGGCCGCTTTCCATATACCAGTATGCCCAACCATATCTGCGTTTGCATAATTAAGACAAATAAAATCAGCAGATTTATTTTTTATCTCAGGCAGTAAAGCTTCGGTTACTTCAAAAGCACTCATCTCCGGTTTCAGATCGTAAGTGGCTACTTTAGGCGATGAGATCATGATTCTTTTTTCTCCTTCATAAGGCTGCTCCCTGCCACCACTGAAGAAAAATGAGACGTGCGGATATTTTTCTGTTTCTGCAATTCTGATTTGTTTCAATCCATGTTGCTCAATTATTTCACCCAGTGTATTTTCTAAATTATCCGTTTCAAAAATTGTGTTTACATCTTTGTATGTTTTATCATACTCCGTCATGGTGGTGTAGTGCAAAGAAAGTTTTTTCATGCCGTGATCAGGCAAATCCATTTGCGTAAGTGTCTGTGTTATTTCCCTGCAGCGGTCTGTTCGGAAATTAAAACAGATAACTGCATCGCCATCTTTAATAGTTGCAAGTGGCAATTGGTCTTCGGCAATAATGACTGTGGGTTTAATAAATTCATCGGTAATATTATTCCTGTAAGAATTCTCAATCGCTTGTATCGCATCAGTTGATTTTTCTCCCACACCATTTACCAATGCATCATAAGCCAGTTTTACCCGTTCCCATCTTTTATCTCTGTCCATTGCATAATAACGGCCACTTACGGTTGCAATTTTTCCAACCGAATTATTAAGATATGCCTGTAAATCTTTTATAAAACCCAATCCGCTTTTTGGGTCACAATCGCGGCCATCAGTAAAAGCATGAATAAAAACATTTGTCAAACCTTCATTTTTACACAGATCAATGATTGCTTTTATATGATTGATATGTGAGTGAACACCGCCATCACTTACCAACCCTAAAAGATGAAGCGGTTTATTATTTTCTTTTGCAAAACGAATAGCTTTCAAAAGAATTTCATTTTTTGCAAAAGAGCCATCGCGGATGGCCACATTAATTCTTTGAAGTTCCTGATACACAATTCTGCCGGCGCCAAGATTTAAATGCCCTACTTCAGAATTACCCATTTGCCCATCGGGCAAACCAACTGCTTCACCACAAGTGACAAGAGTTGTATTAGGATATTTGAGATAAAGGGAAGAAACAAAAGGAGTTTTTGCATGTTGAATAGCATCGGCCGAAGCCACCTTTCCCAATCCCCAGCCGTCCATGATGATAAGAATTACTTTTCTGTCTGCCATTTTTCAGAATATTAATGAAAACAAAAGCGTTCATTTTCAACGTTTAAACGGCAACAAAACTAAGCCTTTTGCCGTTATACAAGAGCAAAACCACAGACAAGCAGTAACTTAGTTCCTGGTTTTTAGTTTAACTGACTGTGGCATGTTTTTCGATAATACAATTCTATGAAAACTGAACTCAATATGAAAAGACATTTATTTTTTACAATCGGATTAGCGCTGTTGCTTACCTCATTTACCACGCAAAGCGGTATTGATGATATTATTTCTGCCATGAAATCGGGCAGCGCATCCAGCCTGGCAAAGTATTTCGACAATTATATTGATATTACCATGCCGGATAAAAGTAATAACTACAGCAAAAGCCAGGGTGAATTAATAATGAAAGACTTTTTTTCAACTAATGAGGTAAAAGGATTTGAAGTAAAACACAAAGGCAATAACGACAATGGCGAGTATTGCATTGGTACATTGCAGACCAAAAACGGAAATTATCGTGCCACGGTATATATGCGGATGAAAGGAAGCAAACAGGTAATTCAGGATATCCGGATACAATAAATATTTAGTTTAACAATCTTTGGTAGCCCTGTCATTTTGTGACGGGGCTTTTTTAGTTTTGACAAATGATAGACAACCAAAAATTTTATCACCTGGTGGATGAAGCGCTGAAAGAAGATATTGGCGATGGCGATCATTCTACTCTTGGCTGCATTCCTGCAGATGCAAAAGGCAAAGCCGTGTTGAAAATAAAACAGGACGGAATTCTTGCAGGAATGGAAGTGGCCGAAAAGATTTTTAAGTATAAGCATCCCGGTACTGTTTTTACAGCTTATAAAAAAGACGGCGATGCTATGAAGTTTGGAGAAATGGCTTTTGATGTGGAAGCCACTGTGCATACAATTTTGCAATGCGAAAGATTAGTGCTGAACTGTATGCAACGAATGAGTGGTATAACAACCCTGACAAAATTATACACAGATAAATTGTATGGCTATAAAACAAAACTACTTGACACCAGGAAGACAACACCCAATTTTCGGCTGCTGGAAAAAGAAGCGGTGAGAATTGGGGGAGGAGTGAACCACCGGTTTGGATTGTATGATATGATTATGCTGAAAGATAATCATATTGATTATTGCGGCGGCATTGAAAGAGCAATTGAAAAAGCATATAGTTATGTGCAACAAAAAATACCGGGTTTAAAAATTGAAGTAGAAGCAAGATCAATAGAGGATGTAAAAAAAATAATAGCAGCAGGCAGGGGAAAAGTCTTTCGCATCATGCTCGATAATTTTACAATAGAACAAATTGCAGAAGCACTTCAACTGATTGGTGAAGATTTTGAAACAGAAGCCAGCGGTGGAATTAATTTAGATAATATAGAAGAGTTTGCTAAGACAGGTGTGGATTATGTAAGTGTGGGAGCATTGATACACCAGGCGAGAAGTATTGATCTTAGTTTGAAAGCGGTTATTTTATGATGGTTAAATTGTTTAATTGCTTAATTGCCGGATGCCATTCTTCTAACAATTAAACAATTTAACCATTTGACAATTTAATTTTTAAGAACAATTCTATGTCAAAGAAAAATAAACCCGATACCCGTGGATTTGTTTACAGTACCAATCCCGATTTTAAGTTTGAAGAAGAGTTGACAAATGGGGAAACATTATTGCCAGATCAGCAAAGACTAAAAATTAAATTAGATACCAAACACCGGGCAGGCAAAGCAGTTACATTGGTAGAAGGTTTTATTGGAAAAGAAGAAGATCTGCAAAAGTTAGGAAAAAAATTTAAATCATTTTGCGGCACCGGCGGTTCTGCAAAGGATGGAGAAATAATAATACAGGGAGATCAACGGGATAAGGTGATGCAGTGGTTGGTGAAGAATGGGTATAAGAATGTGAAGAAAATATAACACGGGGCATTTGTCTAAGATTGCTTCGGCGTTTTGTACAAACAGGCAAGTCAAAATTCATGCTCACGCCTCGCAATCACGAAGACACCGAAAGAGGGATGAGGACTTCAAAACACCGGAGTCTTCGTCATTGCGAGGCCTGCACTTGAGACTGTTCGTATCCATTTTCTTTGGTGTGCAGGTCGAAGCAATCCGAAAAGAACTTTACAAATCCTTATCAATAAAAAAACTCAACGCCCCGCTCGGGCATTTTTTTACCTGCTCTATTATTTTTTCTGTACTTGCCCCATTTACATTTATCCATGGTTTTTCTCTTGGTTTAAAAACATCAGGCAGGCCACGGGCACAATTGCCGGAATGAATACAAAGTTCCGGTTTCCACACAATGGAAACTTCACCATTGGAGTATTTGAATATTTGCTGTGCCATGATTTTTATTAAAAGTTAATACTTTTTTTCTTCAATAGACTCCAGAATATTGTAGTAACTGAAAAAACGTTTTTCATTTATCTCTCCTGCTTCTACCGCTCTTTTTATAGCGCAGCCGGGCTCATTTATATGCTGGCAGT
>JANOJO010000649.1:0-2508 GCA_031418795.1 Bacteroidota bacterium
GCTACCCGTATTCATAAAGTAATAAGTCCTTACGACCATCTTAGCAATCATGCTGATGATAAGATGCAACAACATTTTAGAAAAATTTTAAATCTATGATGTTATGTTATCTTATAACACACCACGGGCTACCGTGCAGCAGGTATTACAAAATCATTTGCCATCTTGTAATGAAAATAAACATGTACAAAAAGTATTGCACCGGTTAAAAATTTGCAGAACTCCGGCATTGGGTTATCATGTATACCGGTGCAGAAATGATGATTGTGCACATGTAAAATATCAATATCATAGTTGCAGAGACAGGCATTGCCCCAACTGCGGCGCTGTAAAAAAACAACAATGGATAGAAGCACGGATGCAGGAACTGCTGCCTGTAAAATACTATCATGTTGTTTTTACCATCCCGCATGAATTAAACAGTATTGTACTGAGTCATCGCAGCTTGTTGTTTAAATTACTCTTTGATGCATCGGCGCAAACACTTTTACAATTTGCAAAAAATGAAAAATATCTTGGCGCACTGCCGGGCATCATCAGTGTACTGCATACCTGGGGGCAGCAACTCAGCTTTCATCCGCATATTCATTGCATTGTAAGTGGCGGCGGCATTGCTGCTGACAATAGGTGGAGAGAAGCAAAGAAAAATGATTGGCAGTTTTTATTTCCGGTAAAAGCAATGAGCATTGTTTACAAAACAAAATTTTTGCAGGCATTAAAAAAAATGATTGATAATGGCGAAGTGATACTACCTGAGAAAACTAATGCAAAGCAGCTTTTTAATTTGCTCTATCGAAAAAATTGGATGGTGTACGCTAAAGCCCCTTTCGGTGGGCCACACTCCGTAATAGAATACCTGGGCAGGTACACGCATAAAGTAGCTATCAGCAATCATAGAATAAGCAATATTAATAGTGATGATGATACCGTAAGTTTTGATTATAAAGACTACAATGACGGGGGTATAAAAAAACAAATGACACTTGCTTGCGCAGAATTTATCCGCCGCTTTACTCAGCATATTTTGCCGCAGCGCTTTACCAAAATAAGAACCTACGGATACCTCGCTAACAGAAACAGGCATCAACGCATTAATGGTGTATTGAAAAAAATGAAACTGCCGTTGCATAAGCCGCCCGTTAAAATACCGATACAATTATTTATGATGCTGCGCTATGGTGTGGATATGATGCAGTGCCCTGCCTGCAAAAACAAAACCCTGCAACTGCTGAAAATATATTATCCATGGCAACGGGGAGATGATGGATAAATAACTTAAAACCGATGGTTCCATTTTTCAGGCACGGTAATTACCTGCAACGCATCTGTGTGAGGAAAAGGCTATGCCCGCCAAAGAAAAAATAGAGGTTAAAAAACTAAATATCGGCCATCTTGTATAACTTTAAAAAGATAATCGTTCGGTTGGCTTGCAAAAACAAAACACTTTGTTTTAAAAACAGTCAATCAAAACTTTAAAACAGATAAACAACATTCCTCAAGGCGATACTTTGTTCCCTATTGGCGGTAAGAGTACGGCGACATCAGTCAACTCAAAAGTATACCGCAATGCCCCCGCAAGCAGTTTTTAATGCGGGGATTTTTTAGGGGGCATGGCGGATACTTTTCTGAATGTTGTGCGTCACTTTGAAAGCAGCCTCTAATATCAAGTACAATATCTTGCTAAGTATTATATTATGTCCAAAGATAACATCGACACTATGCCAGCAAATCGACGTGAATTCCTTTCACTTTTTTCTACTCTTGGATTAACGTCCACACTATTTCCTGGTGTATTGTGGGCGCAGGTTCAGGTGAAAAAAGCAGATGTAATAACAAAAGAAATGCTTGCTGCTTCAGAACAAATTTCCGGTGTGCACTTTACAGAAGCGCAACGTGAAATGATGTTGGAGTGGGTGAATGATAATAGAAGTTTGTATTCGGATATTAGAAAGGTACATCTTGATATAAGTGTCGCACCTGCATTGCACTTCAATCCTATTCTACCCGGCATGAAGTTTAAAAAAGAACAATTGCCGGTTCAATTCAGCGAAGCCGTTAATCTTAAACTTCCAAAGAAATTAGAAGAAGTAGCTTACTGGAATATTATTGAATTGGCACAGTTGATTAGAACCAACCAGATTCGGTCTGTTGACCTAACTGAAATGTATCTCACACGACTAAAGAAATATAATTCTATGCTGAAGTGTGTGGTTACTTATACTGAAGCACTGGCGATACAGCAAGCACAAAGAGCAGATGAAGAAATCGCTGCAGGAAAATATCGTGGTTTACTTCATGGAATACCATGGGGTGCTAAAGACATTATTGCTAAAAAAGGATATCCGACCACCTGGGGTGCTGCCCTATATAAGCAACAAATAATTGATGAAGATGCAACCGTTGTTAGACGTCTGGAAGATGCAGGTGCTGTGCTAATTGCAAAACTTTCAACAGGTGAACTAGCCCATTCGGACATTTGGTTTGGCGGACAAACGAAAACTCCGTGGG
>JANOJO010000650.1:0-3105 GCA_031418795.1 Bacteroidota bacterium
AGTTTCCCGGCTGCGGGGCGTTGGTGCTATACGGATGAAAGTATCCAGCATTTCCTTTACCCCAAAGTTGTTAACAGCACTGCCAAAAAATACCGGTGCCACTTTACCATCCAAGTAGTCTTGTAAGTTCAACTCCCCATGCACACCATCCACCAGCTCCACATCTTCCCGCAGTTGTGCAGCATCTCTTTCACCCAGTTTATTCGTCACCACTTCATCATTCAAATCAGAAACGGTTATCACATTTTCATCCGCCGCTTTAGTACCGGCCGTAAACAACACTAAATTTTTATCATGCAGGTTATAAACACCTTTAAATTCTTTACCACTGTTAATTGGCCATGTCATGGGGTGCAGGTGAATAGAAAGTTCATTCTCCAATTCTTCCAGTAAATCAAAACGGTTTTTACCATCCCTGTCCATTTTATTTATAAACACAATCACCGGCGTATCACGCATACGGCATACTTCCATCAGTTTTCTTGTTTGCTCTTCCACTCCATTCACACTGTCAATTACAAGTATTACACTATCCACAGCCGTAAGTGTACGAAAAGTATCTTCAGCAAAATCTTTGTGACCGGGAGTATCCAGCAGGTTAATCAGAATGCCGTTGTATTCAAAAGTCATTACGGATGTAGCCACAGAAATTCCCCGTTGTCTTTCAATTTCCATAAAATCGCTTGTGGCAAATTATTTTATTTTGTTACTCTTTACAGCGCCGGCCACCTGTATGGCACCGCCAAACAAAAGCAACTTTTCTGTCAATGTCGTTTTACCCGCATCGGGGTGGCTGATGATGGCAAATGTTCTGCGTTTTTTTATTTCGTTTTCGTATTTCATGCCCCTATCCCCCAAAGGGGAATTATTAGATTATTTATTAAGGCGGCAAAGGTAAGGTTTGAGATACAATTATTTGCCCAGCTACAGTGCATATGGGATCGTCTGTTGCTTCGCACTCTTCGGGGTTCTGTTCGCTACTCGGCATTTTGGAATTTTTCCTTGCGAGTTCTATACTTCTTAAGCAATAACTGCAAGTGCATAACCTTTCTTTCAAGAATAATGAATTTTCTTAAATTTGTAAGAAATATATTTCAAATTGAAAACCCATCACAAGATAATTAACGGAGATAGCAGGCAAATGAGTGAACTCGCAGATAATTCCATTCATTTGGCGATTACATCCCCACCCTATTGGCAGCTCAAAGATTATGGCACAGTTAGTCAAATAGGCTACCATCATACATATGAAGAATACATTAATAACCTGAATTTAGTTTGGAAAGAATGTTATCGTGTATTACACAATGGTTGCCGACTTTGTGTCAATATCGGTGACCAATTTGCCCGGGCCGTTTATTATGGTCGCTATAAAGTAATACCCATCAGAGAAGAAATAATTAAGTTCTGTGAGAATATCGGCTTTGATTACATGGGTGCAATTATCTGGCAAAAGGTAACAACATCTAATACAACAGGAGGCGGTGTACAAATGGGTTCATATCCTTATCCCCGAAACGGCATTCTTAAACTTGACTATGAATTCATTTTAACTTTTAAAAAGTTAGGAGATGCGCCAAAGTCAACCAAAGAAAATAAAGAGCTTTCTAAAATGACTGCTGAAGAATGGAATACTTATTTCGCAGGACATTGGAATTTTACAGGCGCAAGACAAGATAACCATATTGCAATGTTTCCGGAGGAATTACCCAAACGTTTAATTAAAATGTTTGCTTTCGTTGATGATACAGTGTTGGATCCATTTGCAGGAAGCGGAACAACAAACCTTGCTGCCAAAAATCTCGGAAGAAATTCAATTGGATATGAAATTAATTCTGAATTCATTCCTGTTATAAAACAGAAATTAGCATCAAATCAAAAAGATATTCACGGAACATCTTTTGAATTTCTTAACCAGAAAACCACATTAGATTTCAAAAAAGAAATAGAAAAGCTTCCTTACATTTTCAAAGACCCACATATACTTGATAAAAAAATAGACCCTAAGAAATTACAATTTGGCTCTAAGATCGACAAAGAAAGCTCAACTCAAAGAGAAGAATTCTTTACAATTAAAGAGGTAATCAGTCCTGAAAAATTGAGGCTAAATAACGGTCTAATAATAAAACTTATTGGTATTAAGGAAGACCCTGTAATTAATGGGGAAGCGACCGATTTTTTAATTGACAAAACAAAAGGGAAACGGGTATTTCTTAAGTATGACAATGTCAAATATGATAGTGAAAACAATTTGCTTTGTTATCTCTATCTCGAAAACAAAACCTTCCTGAATGCACACTTAATTAAAAATCATTTAGTTCAAGTTGACAATAAATTCGATTTTAAATACAAGGACAAATTTATAGCATTATTTAACCAAGCACTTTTGAATGAAGACAATAAAAATTTCAAATAGCGATATTCTTTCCTTTCTCGATACCGAGGCTTCCACTTTTCCTAAGTATGCAACTCAGATTTTAAATCTTGCAAATCAAAACGCTCAGGGAACAAGACCGTCTGTGGTTGGCCAAATGAGTGATTTAATTCAGGAATTTCCTGGAAACAAATTGAAAGAGTGGGAAGAATGGTATCTTAATAAGCATCCAGAGTCATTGTCGCTTGCAGCAAATAAGATTTTTGAGATGGTAGCTAATTTCAAAGATGTGATGACTCAAATTGATAAAGAAATGGTGGAAAAGTGGGTAAAAGACTTAGTGATTTTAAAAACATTTATTGGCCTGAAGTTTCAAGAAGCAATTCTAAAAAGTGTTGCAAATGAGTTTAATCAACCTTATAGACTTGCAACGCCAGAAGAAGAATCGCAAGGCATAGATGGGTTTATTTCTGACAAACCCATTAGCATCAAACCAACTTCATATGAAATGAAGAAATCGCTTTCAGAAAAGATTGAAGTTCCTATTGTATTCTATGAAAAATTAAAGGATGGGATTAAAATTACTTTTGATGAGTCTTTAATTTAATATTTTTTCAACCCGGAGTCTGGCTCCAAAGCCAAATACGAATCGGGGTTCCCTTTCTAACGCCTGCACCCGGTTAAACATTATTAAGAGCAGATAGCTTTCGGCTCCGCCACACAAGGGCTCA
>JANOJO010000651.1:0-5054 GCA_031418795.1 Bacteroidota bacterium
CCTACACACAGCAAACCCCGATTGGACACTTTCTTTTTATTATAGATTATTTGAGAGACCCCGGAAGTACAGACTGCATCTGCAAAATATTTCCGTTGGCATCGTAAGCTGAACTTACATTGTAGCCGTCGCCCATCTTCATACTGAAGTCCACACCTGGGACGGTGACCGACACCTTTTTACAAAGCTTATGCAAAACCAAGCAATTCTATTTTAATGACACCAATTTTTATAAGATATTCAATCAACTTTCTAATTTCTTCTGGAGTGCCTTCAAGTGAAAAATCATCATCTTCATATATTTTCTTATTATCTACAATTAAGGAAACTCCCCAAGTATCCGTTACAGAAGAGCTCCTCTTAGGATATTCGATAATAATCCTACTATATAAAGAAGATAATTCAGATAATTGTTTAATCGATAATTTCCCTGTATAATGTGTTTTCTTATTATTTTTTACTGAACGGTGATTTTTCGCTTGAATACTATCCCCATTTACAACAATTGAATATCTTACACTTTGAGGAGTCCTACCCGGATAGAAAAAGAGCTCATATTTTTGAAATATGACAGATTCTTTAGTATGTTGAGTATAACAGCTACTAAATATTAAAATCAAGGCAAACACATTAATTATTCTTAACATACAAACTTTATTAGTAAACGACTCGTTTATTTTTATTGTTTTCTTTCCTGATGTTATTTTCCGTAATATCTCCTGGCTTATTTCCTACTATACCCACAGTTCTCGTTTCTTCTGTTTTGTGTATTTCATTCTTTCCGGACGAGTCTCCTCCCGATTTGCATAAAATTACAATATAAAAGAATCTCAGAAGGGACTCGTCCTACTAAAGCTTATTTTTTCCATCATGAATTTAAGTGACGAGTCCCTCCTGAAAGTTTTCGATTTCTGCATTCCAATAGTTTGGGAGGAGACTCGTCCGGGAAGAGTACTTCACATTTGAAATACGAAAATAAAATTTCTTGAATCAGTCTGGTGAGCACCCCTGTCTTCTCCTTGTATCAATCAAAAATTGAATTTTCCACCTGCCACTAATTCTTACTAACTGAAATGAATTGACACCACAATGGCTGAATATACCTGCATAATAAAAATGATACGGCGTCCATACTGAAGCAAGCGGTCCGTCAATTTTTATAGATTCATAATTTATTCTTTCATCAGCAGAATCTTTCTGCAATTTACTGATAGCGTTTACAAATTTTTCCACACCATCATTTACAATTCTGAATCCACCATCTCGATCCCTTCCAATTGTTTGCATCACGGCACTGTCAGCAAAAGCGTCTTTCAGTTTTACAGGATCTGCATTTCTCATGGCATCAAATAGCTGATTGATTACCGCCTTCACTGAATCTTCTGCAGTTTGTGCTTGTATATTGTTTGATAAAAAAATAGCTGCTGTTAAGATTATTAAAATTTGTTTCATGCTAAGAGGGTTTAACTTTTTATGGCAGATGAATTGTTTTTATAAATATAAAACCAGCAAGTATGAAGATCGGAGGAATTATTCAAACGGCAATTTTACTTCTCTTGCTGGCAGCAGCCGCAAGCTGCGAAGTAAGTAAAGAATATTTTCATCGAACATTTCATTCCACACAGAAGAAAAAATCTGATTCTGCCAGCGTACGGTTTATGCAATCTGATACAATCAGTTCATCGTATAATAAAGAAGAAACAGTTTTAATTCCAAAAATTGAAAAAGAAAATTTGGATACGGTACAAGTGACGGTAGAAAATAAACCACCGGTCATGTCACAAACAAATACCGGAATAAGAATGAAACGAAAAAGAACAGGATCTTTATAAATTACCAGGCCATTTTGTATTGATCATTGAATTGCAGAAATCTGGTTTCCTTTTCCCCAAAAAAACATTGTAATCACTGCTGCAGAGAAAGTGTTTCTTTATTTTGTATATCCCAAAATCTTCAGCATGCTTTGTGCAGTTTGTTGTTTTGCATATAACCAATCTGTGAGTTTCCCATTTTTATCATAGCCAACTATTACATGTTTGGGTGAAGGTATGAGGCAATGTTTAATACCGCCATAGCCACTAATCTGATCCTGATAGGCGCCTGTATGAAAAAAGCCAACATAGAGCGGCTCACCATTATTTACTTTAGGCAGAAAAACTTCATTGATATGTTCTTCGGAATCATAATAATCATGGCTGTCGCAGGTAATGCCGCCCAGCACCACCCGCTGATATTCCACATCCCATTTATTAATGGGCAGCATCAAAAATTTTTCGCCAATGCCCCATGTATCTGGCAGGGTTGTTATAAAAGATGAGTCAATCATGTACCAGGTCTCCCGATCATTCTGCACTTTTTCACCAATCACACTGTAAATATGCGCCATGCTTTCACCTACAGTATAGCTGCCAAACTCTGTAAAAATATGAGGCATCGGCACTCTTGCTTTTTTACAGGCTGTTTTTATGTTGCGGATTATTTCATTGATCATAAACTGGTAGTCGTATTCAAACCCAAGTGAATGTTTGATGGGAAAACCACCACCAATATTTATTGAATCCAGTTCAGGACAAATCTTTTTTAACTGGCAATACAAATTGATAACCTTATTCAATTCACTCCAGTAATACACATCATCTTTTATTCCTTTATTCAAAAAAATATGAAGCATTTTCAGTTGAAACTTGCTTTCGTATCCTTCAATCCTATCCACATAAAACTCCAGAATATCTTTTGCCCGCATACCCAGGCGGGAAGTATAAAATGGAAAAGTAGGTTCTTCCTCAGCTGCTACACGTATGCCCAGTTTAAAAGGTTCTTTGACGGACTTTGCATATTCTCTTAACTCCTCTTTATTATCCAAAATAGGAATTACATTATGAAAACCAGTGTTAAGCAGATTGGCAATCCTTCTTGTATAATTTTTTTGTTTATACCCATTGCAAATGATATGTATGTCTTTGGTGATCTTCTTTTTCTCGTACAGCTTTTTTATTATTTCAATATCGTAAGCATAAGAAGTCTCCAGGTGAATATCATGCTTCAAAGTTTCTTCCACTATAAAACTGAAATGTGAACTTTTTGTACAATAGCAATAGTGATATTTTCCCTCGTACTTATGTTTTTTTATGGCAGCTGCAAACATGGTCTTCGCTTTTTTTATTTGCATACCAATTTTGGGCAGGTAGGTCATTTTTAAAGGTGTACCATACTTTGCAATCAATGCTTTCAGGTCAAGGCCATTAAAATAAAGATTGCCTTCATCCACTTCCAATCCTTCCTGTGGAAAATTGAATGTTTGCTTTACAAGGTCGAGGTAGGTATTGTTCATTTCCATGTAATGGGTGTCTTTTCAATAATTTTATTAGCCCCGCCTGACCAGTTCAGCCGGGCAGGAGTTACAAATGTATAGGATTGAAAAGTTCTAAAAATAAAAAAAGCCGTCCAGATTTTACCGGGACGGTTTTTTACAACTTATTTGTTGCAATATTATTTTACCTGGGCAATCAGGCTTTTGAATGATTCCGGATTGTTCATGGCCAAATCAGCCAATACTTTTCGGTCAAGTTCAATACCTTTTTTCTGTAGTTTATTAATGAAAGTTGAATAAGTCATTCCTTCTTCACGAACCGCTGCATTGATACGTGCAATCCACAAAGTGCGGTATTCTCTTTTTTTCAACTTGCGACTTACAAACATATACGTCATACCTTTTTCCACTACGTTTTTAGCAACGGTATAAACGTTTTTACGTTTGCCATAATAACCTTTGGCTTGTTTTAAAATTCTTTTCCTGCGGGCTTTGCTGGCGGCAGAGTTTACTGAACGAGGCATATCTTAAAAATTTTAGATTTTAGAATTTAGATTTCGGATTTGAAATCTGATGATTGAAATCAGACTTCGTACTTCTGACTTCTTACTTCAACCTTAGCAACCGTTTTACAAAGTTCATATTGGATTTATGTACTTCGCCGTCCTTTCCTAAGGATCTTTTACGTTTTTTTGATTTTTTGGTAAGAATGTGTCTCTTGAAACTCTTCTGGTGAGTTATTTTTCCAGTGCCGGTTACTTTGAAGCGTTTTTTGGCGCTGGAGTTTGTTTTTACTTTAGGCATTTTAAATGCTTTTTTTTGTTACCCCTTGAGGCGTTCCACCACAGGGCGGATCCTTGTCGAACCTCTTCAGGAATCTTTCCCGTTTCTATTCTAAGAACTTAAGTTTTGAAACGGGGTCGCAAAGATAGGGGGGAATGTGTAAGTGGCAAGGTGGTTATTGAAAAAAGTTATCGCTCAATCCAGGCCTAATTCTGCTCTCATTTTCTTAGAAATTTTCAACTTTATCAATTCATAACTCTGTCGCAGATAATTTTCTAAATCGCTGCGGTTAAGTCTTGAAGAATCAGTGACAAGTACCCATTTTGCACGGGCAAGATATGGCGCTGGAATAAAGCCAACTGTGTTTGACAACTCATCAAATTCATCGTCAGTTACTTTAAAAGAAAATGTATGTGGCGGTTCAAGATTTGCAATGCAAAAGATTTTACCCCCTAAGCAAAAACATAAATTATTTTCCCATTTCACATCTTCTGTAACTGAGGGAAATGACGAGCAAATCTTTTGTAATAGGTCAATGTTCATGGTACAAAATAAAAACCGTCCCTGTTTAGACGGAACGGTTTGAAATATAAATTCATTTTAAGATCAACCTTTTTTCTTCCCTTTTGGCGCAAACATTGCCAGCATCCGGCGGCCTTCCATTTTTGGCATACTTTCCAATACACCTATTTCTGCCAACCGTTCTGCAAATTTTAAAAGTAATAACTGCCCTCTTTCCTGAAACTGTATTGCACGGCCTTTGAATTGTACATAAGCTTTTACTTTATTCCCGTCTTTCAAAAAATTTTCGGCATGTTTTGCTTTGAAATCAAAGTCATGATCATCCGTATTGGGAGTAAACCGTATTTCTTTTACTTCGGAGACTTTGCTTTTTGCTTTCATCTCCTTTTCCTTTTTCTTTTTATCGTAAAGGAATTTATTATAGTCAATCACTTTGCAA
>JANOJO010000652.1:0-3032 GCA_031418795.1 Bacteroidota bacterium
CTTCATGGGAGGGGTATGTGGCAGAACAGATAGCCGTCTGCAAAAATCCAGAATTGCAATTGTATTATTACCGTACACATGACGGGGCCGAATGTGATATAGTACTTGTAAAAGGAATAAAGCCTGTTGCCTGCATCGAAATAAAACTGAGTAATGCACCCCAGGTATCAAAAGGTTTTATAAACTGTACAGAGGATCTGAAACCCAAACATAAATTTATTATTACCCCGGAAAGTGAAACCTATCCTGCTCAGCAGGGAATAATAATAACGGGCATACAGGCATTTTTAAAAAAATATCTTCCATTGATAAAATAGAATTAACGCTTTGCCTGCCTGGTTGTCCATTTTACTCCGGGAAAGTTTAAAAGAGACCCATCTTTGCCCCATGAAATATCTATTGTGCATACTATTTACCCTCACCAGCTTTCTGTCTTTTGCACAACCATTCATACATGCCCACAACGATTACCAAAAACCGGAACCGCTTACCAATGAGCTGCGCAATAAAGTTTTTTCCATGGAGGCAGATATTAGCCTTTAAGTCACATTGGATAAATAGAAAAACCCGTCTCAGTTGTGAGACAGGTTTACATTATTTAACTGAAGAGATTATTTTGCTTTTGCCATTTTCTTTGGCAGACCTGCTGCTTTCAGTAATGCTCTTGCTTCGGTTGCCTTGTTTACAAAATAAGGGAGCTTCTCATAATTATTAATAAGCATTGATCAGAGATTCAACCGGTATTTTTAATTTCTTATGCAGTGACCGTATCATATTCAGCGATAATTTTCTTTTGCCGCTGAGGATCTCAGATTTGCGGTTACGGCCACCCAGGAGCTTTGTCAACTCCTTATCATTAATAGTTCCCTGCTCCATCCGGAACTTTATGGCTTCAATAGGATGGGGTGGCGGTATGGGATAGTGTTTATCTTCATACGCTTCTATTAAAACAGAAAGTATTTCAAGTTCATCAGAAAGTTTGCTGCTTTCTTTGAGATCTTTCTGCATCAGTTCATACGCCCTTTCAAGTGCTGATTCGTAATCTTTTTTTGTTTTAACTGGCTTTAACATACGGTATAGTTTTAGCATCAATATTATCGTACTCCTTATGAGTCCCTATCCACACAATGAAAATGATCTGTAACCGGTATTCTATATCAACAATCAGCCTGTATTTATTTCCATGAATATTAAACACAACCCGCTTATCTCCGATAACAGAAGCATTCCCAATCTGTATCTTTAATTCATTATGACTCCTCCAACCGGCCTCGCAAGCTTTTTCATACCATGCGAACAACGATTGCTCCGCTTCCTTCTTCTTTTTAGAATAAAGCTTAAGCGTTTTTACGGCAATTACTCTCATGGTTGAGTTCAAATATACAAAAATGCTCCCAAATTGGGAGCATAGTGTATAATTTTTTTTAAAGAAGCGATTAGAGGGAGGCTTTAATAAAACGATGGAATGAAATTATATTATCTATCTGCCAAACAGGGTGAAAAATCAGCCGGGATAAAGGCTTTGAATCTCCCTGCCTGCTTTATGAATTTACCTAAAACCATTTTTGAAAGTTAATTTACCTGTTTCTTCAGATGTAAACTAAAAACACAGATAGTTTGTTTTATGGGAAAGAAAGTAAACTAAATGATTCTTTTCATTTGAGGTTGAACCAGCTTGTATAAATGAAAAACTATTTCATCACCTGTCCAACAGCCAAAATGAATGAGATGCCCTGCTGTGTCTTTACATTGATAATATAGGCCGTTTAAACTTGTATTGAAGGCGAGGATGAAAATTTAATTTATATTACGGCATACTAAAAAATAATTGTTAATGGCGACAATACTTAATATACAAAACCTGGGTAAAACTTATCAGAGTGCGGGCCGCACCTTGACGGTACTGGAGAATATTAATTTTTCCGTAGAAGCGGGATCAACTATGGCAATTGTAGGTCCATCTGGCAGCGGCAAAACCACTTTGCTGGGATTGGCTGCCGGGCTGGATCGTTCAAGCACAGGTACAGTGGAATTAAATAATATAAAATTGGATCAGTTGAATGAAGACCAGCGGGCAAGTATAAGAAATCAACATGTGGGTTTTATTTTTCAAAACTTTCAGTTGCTCCCTACTCTTACTGCGCTTGAAAATATTATGGTGCCGTTGGAATTGCGCAGGGAAAAAAACATAAAGCCAAGAGCAGTTGATCTGCTAAGCAAAGTGGGCCTTGCAGACCGGGGGCATCACTACCCTGCACAGTTGAGCGGCGGTGAACAACAAAGAGTTTCAATGGCAAGGGCCTTTATCAATAAACCTCAAATTCTTTTTACCGACGAACCTACCGGTAACCTGGATGCTGAAACAAGCCGGGGAATTATTGAACTGATCTTTAACCTGAATAAAGAAGCCGGTACTACATTGATTATGGTAACACATGATGCGGACCTGGCAAATAAAACGGGTCGTATTATCAAACTGAAAGGCGGGAGGATCGTGAGTGATGAAACTACATCCAATCAGAATTAATAATTAACAATTAATAATTAATAATTGTGAATCGTGGGTAAAAACCGATATGTAAATGAGTAAGCAAAATAGTTTAAACCTTCCCTGGCTATTAAAAATGGCGTGGCGTGATAGCCGGCGAAACCGTTCACGGTTATTATTATTTGTATCATCTATTATACTTGGCATTGCTGCAATGGTTGCCATTTATTCGTTGGGTGATAATATGAGCCATGAAATAGACAGGCAGGCGGCGAGCTTATTGGGCGCCGACCTTGAGATCAGCAGCAATAAACAAGTAAGTCCGGCTATAAATAAAATGGCTGATTCGCTGGGTGACAGAAGATCGGAGCAACAGAGTTTTACCTCCATGATCTATTTTCCCAAAAATGAAGGAACACGTTTGGTGCAGGTTCGTGCATTGAGCGGGGAGTTTCCTTATTATGGAGATTTGGAGACCTTGCCTTCATTGGCCGGACGATCTTTTAGAAATGGACAAGCCGCGTTGGTTGATCAAACGGTGATG
>JANOJO010000653.1:0-10089 GCA_031418795.1 Bacteroidota bacterium
TCGGTAATGCCGGAACGGAATTACCTGCACAAATAGTTAAGGAAGTACCGAAACTAAATGTTGGTGTAAGAATTGGATTTACAGTAACTGTGAAAGTTGCTGTTGTTGCACATAAATCCGCAGTTGGGGTAAATGTATAAGAACTTGAATTCTGATCATCAACTACTGAAGGATTCCATGTACCGGTAATTCCATTTGTTGATGTATTGGGTAAAGTTGGAACAGTACCACCTGTACAAATGGAAAGTGAAGTACCAAAACTAAATGTTGGTGCTATGTTTGGTGTTACTGTTACTGAGAATGTAGCTGTAGTAGCACACTGCCCCGCTGACGGAGTAAATGTATAAGTGCCGGAATTCTGATTTTCAACTGCAGCAGGACTCCATGTACCGGTAATATTATTTGTTGAAGTGTTTGGTAAAGTTGGAACTGTACCACCTGCACAAATGGAAAGTGATGTACCAAAGCTGAATGTTGGTGTTATATTCGGATTAACTGTTACAGTAAATGAGGTCGATGTTGCACACTGCCCTGCAGTAGGAGTAAATGTATAGGTACCTGAATTTTGATTATCAATTACAGCCGGACTCCATGTACCGGTAATATTATTTGTTGATGTATTAGGTAATGCTGGTACAGTGCCGCCTGCACAAATAGAAAGTGATGTTCCGAAGCTGAATGTCGGTGTTATATTCGGATTAACTGTTACATTGAATGTCGTTGATGTTGCACACTGACCCGCTGTGGGTGTATATGTATAAGTACCTGAATTCTGATCATCAACTACCGTAGGATTCCATGTACCGGTAATACTATTTGTAGATGTGTTTGGTAAAGTTGGAACAGGACCACCTGCACAAATGGAAGCTGATGTACCAAAACTGAATGTTGGTGTTATGTTTGGCGTTACAGTTACTGAGAATGTAGCTGTGGTAGCACACTGCCCCACTGATGGTGTAAATGTATAAGTTCCTGAATTCTGATTATTAACTGCCGAAGGACTCCATGTACCCGTAATATTATTTGTTGAAGTATTGGGTAATGCAGGTACACTACCTCCGGCACAAATGGAAAGTGATGTGCCAAAATTGAATGTTGGTGTTATGTTCGGATTAACTGTTACAGTAAATGAAGTCGAAGTTACACACTGCCCTGCTGTAGGAGTAAATGTATAGGTACCGGAATTCTGATTGTCAACTGCCGCAGGACTCCATGTACCGGTAATATTATTTGTTGATGTATTGGGTAATGCCGGAACACTGCCACCGGCACAAATGGAAAGGGATGTACCAAAACTGAATGTTGGTGTTATGTTTGGACTAACTGTTACTGTAAAGCTGGTAGGGTTAGCACAAAGACCTGCTGTTGGTGTGAATGTATATGTACCGGAATTCTGATCATCAACTACTGCAGGATTCCATGTACCTGTTATACCATTACTTGATGTGTTGGGTAGTGTTGGCACTGCTGCACCTGCACATATGGATAAGGAAGTACCAAAACTAAAAGCTGGTGTAGTTCGTGGAATAACCGTAACAGAAATTGAAACGGGAATACCACACTGGCCTCCTGCGGGAGTAAAATTATATGTACCTGAATTCTGATTATTAATGATAGCTGGGTTCCATGTACCCGTGATCCCGTTGTTTGAAGTACCAGGAAGTGTTGGAGGTGTATTACCTGCACAGAATGAAGGTATAGATGAGAATGTTGGTATAAAAATCGGGTTTGATAAAACTATCCCTATAAAAAGATTCGTTGTACATCCGTTTATCAGTAAAGAAAAGTTGGAATAAAGACCAGCATTTAATCCGGATATAAAAATTTGACCGGATCCGTTTGCGACAAGAGAAACCGGGCCAACAGGAACTCCATCATCAGTATAAGTTACAGAATAAGTAGCACCGGCAACTAAGCCGCTTATTGTAATATAACCTTCAGTTCCATTACAGGTAACAGGATTGTTGCTGGCGAAAGTTGGAGCTTGAATTGAAAAAAACGCTTTGTAGTTATTACCACCGTTATTCAAAACTACAACATCACTGCATCCTGTAGTTGTCGTATGAGAACCGGCAACGTCGTAATAAATTTCCAATACATAATTGCCAGGTGCAAATGCAGTAAGATTTACAGGAGCATAAGGAATAGTTGTACCATCAGCAATCACACGTTGCCATTTTTGATCACCTGCCTGGCAAGGGCCTCCGCTCGGAAATTGACTGCTGGGAACATTGCAATCATCCAAAAAAGGGAGACTGATTATATTAAAAGCTCCGGGTGTACCACTTACCGGATAAATGCGATAGTACATCTGAACACTGCAAACATTGGCAACACCTGCAGTTTTAAATGTTCTTACTTCTGCACCTCTCAGTATAAGTGTACTGGAATTTTGTGTATAAACACCAAGGTTTGAATTGTCAAAAACATTTCCTGAAGGGCCAATTAAATTTACCCCGTTTCCTGAAGTATTAAAGAAATTACTTTGGTTGCAATCAGAGAGCCACACAGCTGATGCAAAAGTTCCAAACGATTGACCTTGAGTATTAGTAGCGAAAAAAAATAAAAAAATAAAAGGCAGTAATAAGGGTAGTGGTTTTTTCATATTGATATTGGTTCGTAAAATGGCCGCTCTAAACTAGTACCTTGAAAATGTAATAATTTCTGCTTTTATCAACGTTTTTATTAACGCTTTATTATCATTTTGTTGGTTGAATAATCATTTCTAATAAAAAACCATTAAAATGCCAGACTGCATTTTGAAGCAAAGTATTTGTTCCGTTTAGTTTAAGTTTCTTTGATAAATCAAAACACAGCAAAAAAAAATGACAGATAATGTTTGCTGCTTCCTTTCTGTTACACAACGTAATAAAAGGAAATATTCATGCAGTTCTCTGATAACTAAAAGTCCAAACGGGAAGATAGTTGTGCCTGGACATCAACAAATTTTTGCAGTAAAACCCCAGACAGCAAAGCTTTTCACTAAAAATAACTACAGTTGGCGGTCTTAATTACAAGCTTAAGTTGTTTTGCATTTAGAAAAAAACCAGTCTATGTTTACATCATCAAAGCAACAACAATCTGCTGATTGATTTATCCCTGGAAAATAAATATGCCAGGAAATAAAAGTAACTACACTTCAGTTACTAATCCAACGCCAGAGTATTGCCTGCCACGTTACTGCCTGCCGATTGCGATCCATAAAATTTTTTTTTTGAATCAGAATTCTTAACCATTAAACATTTTATTATGAAAAAAGTGTTCAGTAACAACCGGCTTATTTTAATTGCGTTCTTTACTGTTTTCGCAACAGCAGCGTCATCGGTTGCGCAGGCTAATGACAGTACCCATACTGTGCCCGTGGAATTAAAATTTATTGGCAGTGTTAAAAACCAGCCTTTATTCCAGTTGAATGTCTTTGGCACACCGGAAGAAAATGAATTTATCATTACCATCAGGGATGGATTTGGAAATTCCTTGTTCAGGGAATTTATTAAAGGAGAAGTTTTTACTAAACGATTTCTTCTTTATTCAGAAGAGATGAGTGATGAATCAACGCAGTTTGAAATTTTTGGAAGAAAATCTAAAAAGTCAATTGTATTTGAAGTAAACCGAAAATCCATTTATACGGAAGAAATGGTGGTAAGTACATTGAAATAGGTTAATCACCAATCAGGTAGTTATTATAAACTACACCGGTATCTGCTGGTGTAGTTTTTTTATGCTGTCTGTGTTTATGTGGGTTTAAAAAAATCGCTTTGCGCAAAAGAACTTACACGAAGATTTAGAACCTACTGCCGGATTAAACAATAAACCGAACGTTGCTGAAAACAACAACCTGAAGCAACAACAAAAAATACTAAAAGATTTTTATCATTTATTAATCCCCACCGTTTCTTTTACCCCTTTGAAGATCGCTTTCCATGACATATTAAAGAAAGAAGTATTAACATTCCGGTCGGCATGTACCTGCACTACCCGTACATTTTCATTCTTTATGGGGTTGGAATTCATTATGATTATATTGCCAATGAAACTCGACAATGATTTCTTATCTAACTCTTTTGAACCTTTATCTTTTTCCAGCATGGCGACTTTTAGATCTTCATACAGTATTTTCACACGACCATCAATGCCGTAATTATGGCCCTGCAAATTGAATTGCATTCCATTGATCCTTCCTTTTATTATTCTGGTAAGTCCTGTGCGTTCTGTTATCGGGTTTAAGGCAGTGGCATCCATAGCTCCAAATGATCCATTCAAATCGAAACGTCCTTTAGGATTCAAAAGATAAAAAAGCGCTGTAACTTTCAAAGGGGTTCTGTTCAGGAATTTTGAGTTCATATAAAGCGTCATGACGTTGTTGATCGCAATTTTATTTTTATCATTGGTAAAATTGCTGATAGCTGCATATACATTATAGTATTGAATATGGCCGGCCTGGCGGGAAATGTGGTGTCTTTCTTTGTACTCAATAAATCCATTCGTAAGTATTACTTTTTCTATCCGAAAGTTTACAGAAATAGTTTGCATCAGTTGGTGAGGGAACATTCCCACCCGGTTTTTTTTATCCCGTGGTATTGATAAGTCGCGGTATATTTTAATGCTGGGTTCACTGATCAGCAAACTGTCAGCCACAAAATTTTCTTCAAACAACTGGGGCAGGTCAATATTTTGCATTTTAATATCGCTAACCGAAATATCAAAACGATCATCCTGAGTTGGAAGGGATTTCACAAAAACATCCTCATTCATTGTTGGAACGATCTGGAAGCTTTTTATATGGAGATGACGGGATACCGAACTAACATCAATTCCATTGGCGCTATAGTTATACAGTTTATTGTCGGCAGACCAGGCCAGCTTTCCACAAGTAATACTGATCTCTTTTGCAAAAAGCATGCGTGTGGTATCCATACTGCTGGTACTGTCAACTTTTACATTTACCAGGGTAATAGATACGTCCTGAAATTGAACCCCTGTTTTTTTAGCTCTTTGACTGGAGGTGGTGATCTGTGCGCCGGATATCAGAACTGTGTCAGCCTGTATAAGATTCAGGTTTCCTAAAATCTGTTCATATACTTCTTTTGTAGGTACAACCCGTAATGAATCCTTACCGGAGTTGGTATAAATAATATTGATAACGGGATTTATTATTTCTAATTTCCGGCCCACTATTTCTTTATCAATTAATGCACGGGGTGTCTTTACTCCTGATACACTAATCTTCGGAATATAAATCTTTAATAGGATGGAAGGTACCTGTTCCTGCCTTTCAAGATCCAAATAACGGATACTGTCATAAATTAAGTTCAAATTGGAAATAGATAAATAACCATTTATCTCATCCATTGAAAGAGTGTCGTATTTTATTTTGTAAAGACCGTTGCTTTTTTTCAGTACGGCAGATTCAATATTAATTCTTATGATTCTTTTTTTGTGAGTATTCCAGTACCAGAGGCCAGCTGCAATAACGGCAATTAAGAACACAAGAATACTGAATACTATTATTCGGCCTTTAGGGGTAGCTGTAACTTTTTTAAATTTTGTTTTTATCGCTTGCATGATCTCCCTATGTCATAAATTATTTCTTCTGCCGCATCTAAATTTTCAGTGACAGGATACTAAAGGTATAATATTCTATCAGATGTTGGTGATTACAAATAACGAAATATAATTAAGTTTTGGTTTTGTGGAGAAACGAACAGCATCAGGGAAACTTATTGTTCCCTCTATTCCTTACATTCGTCTTCCAAAAAATAAATTTCTTCACACAAACTACTGTTGTATGAAAAATGTTTTTAGATTTTTAACGATTGTATTTCTTTTGCCTGCAACTATTTCATTTGCACAAAGCAAAGACTCAATGATGGCAGCTGCTATCATTAAAGAAGCAAATGAAAACTCACAACTGAAAAATCTTGCTCATGAGTTAATGGATGGTATCGGGCCAAGATTAGTAGGCTCACCAAAAATGCAGCAGGCACATGATTGGGCTGTTGCAAAATACACAAGCTGGGGCATTACTGCCCGCAATGAAAAATGGGGTGAATGGCGTGGTTGGGAAAGGGGCGTTTCGCATATAGATATGGTGCAGCCCTGGATAAAAACACTGGAGGGTACTCAGCTTGCATGGTGCCCATCTACTAATGGTAAATCAATAACGGCTGAACTGATCGTACTTGCTGATGCAGCAGATTCAATGGCATTCATACAATGGTTGTCAAATGTGAAAGGAAAGTTTGTAATGATATCAATGATGCAGCCAACAGGCAGACCAGATTATAACTGGCAGGAGTTTGGAACAAAAGAATCTGTTGAAAAAATGAAAAAGGAAAGAACAGAACTAACTGATGCATGGCGAAAAAGAATTAGTAAAACAGGCTTGTCAAATAAAAACCTTGCACTGGCATTGGAAAAAGCAGGAGCTACAGGAATTGTTGGCTCCAACTGGTCTGCCGGTTTTGGAGTAAATAAAATTTTTGGCGCAAGCACTGCAAAAATTCCAACCATTGATATTGCACTGGAAGATTATGGTTTGTTGTATCGATTATTAGAGTCTGGAAAAAATCCGAAGATTAGTGTACGAACTGATTCAAAAGAATTGGGCATGATGCCAGCCTTCAATACAGTAGCTGAAATAAAAGGAACTGAAAAACCAGATGAGTATGTAATGCTCTCTGCACATTTTGATTCCTGGGATGGCGCCACAGGTGCAACGGATAATGGAACAGGTACATTGGTGATGATGGAAACAATGAGAATTCTAAAAAAACTTTATCCCAATCCAAAGCGTACAATACTTGTTGGTCATTGGGGCAGTGAGGAGCAGGGATTGAATGGCTCCCGTGCATTTGTAGAAGATCATCCTGACATTGTAAAAAATATGCAGGCATTATTTAACCAGGATAATGGAACCGGCCGTGTTGTAAATGTAGGAGGAGCCGGCTTTTTACATTCTTATGATTATATGGGAAGATGGTTATCAAAAGTACCTTCCGGTTATAAACAGGAATTAGAAACAAGATTTCCCGGCACACCATCAAGTGGTGGATCAGATAATGCATCTTTCGTTGCTGCCGGTGTTCCTGCATTTGGATTAGGATCCAACAGTTGGTTATATGGCAGCTATACCTGGCATACCAACAGGGACACTTATGATAAAATTGTTTTTGATGATGTAAGAAACAACGCCATACTTACTGCCATACTTGTTTATATGGCTTGTGAGGATCCTGTAAAAACTTCCCGTGAAAAAATAATTTTACCAGGCAACCAACGCACCGGCGAACCGGGCAGATGGCCGGAGCAACGATCGCCAACAAGAAAAGGCGGAGTGGATTAAAATAAAAAAAGGCTACCCGAAAGGATAGCCTTCAATTTTTATAAAATAAAAAATTATTCTTTTACAAATTTTGCTGACCTGGTTTGTTTGCCGTCATTTACATTCAATAAATAATATCCTGCAGATAATTTAGAAATATTTATTTGGGTTAACACACTGCCTGTCTCCTGTTGCAATACTAATTTACCTATCAAATTATAAACTTTAATCTGTGCTTTTCTTTCAAATCCATCCACCCATACATTCAGTTGGTTGCTGGCAGGATTGGGAAACAGGTTTATTTTAAATTCATTACTTACTATTAAATCTGATGCACTTCCAGTTTGCACCCGCAGTGTATAACAGGATGTGGCATTACTTGCATTTCCTTTTGGAAACACTCTTGCATAATAAACTCCTGCAGCTGCTGTATAATTAATAGTTTCATTGGCAGTTCCGTTGTTTTGCGAAATGGCTAAATGGGTACCTGCACTGCTTACCAATGCCAGGTTATAATTAGCAGGCAAAGTGGTCAGCGTAACTGTTATCGTTCCGGCATTTGTAATTGTGAATTTATAATAATCATTATCATTTTTTGGAGCTACAGTCCCTTTTGTATCTGTATTGAATGGAATAGTAGCTGCACCAGCAATAGTACCATTTGTACTTATATCTAATGGCCCCGGACAAGCTGCCGGCGGTGCTGTTGTTGTAAACTGAGCTGCACTATAATTACTGGTTAAGCCTGTACAATTTGCTCTTACTCTCCAATCATACAAAGTTGAAGCAGTTAAGTCACTTAAGTTTATTGAAAGTAATGGAGTAGCTGAACCAGCATTTATCCAGGAACCGGAACTGGCTGCTTTAAAATCTACATCATAATTATTTGCGCCGCTTACTGCATTCCAGCTTACCGTTGCACTGCTTGTTGTAATTGATGATGACGAAAGTCCTGCTGGTGCATTGCAAGTTGGTGGCGATAGTGTAGTAAACTGTGTTTGTACAAAATTGCTGCTACCCGATGCACAATTGGTTCTTACTCTCCAATCGTAAACAGAACTGCCTGAAAGTCCGGAAATATTTATTGTTGTTGCTGTAGTAGCTGTTGCCGCATTTATCCATGTAGAAGAAGAACTAAGTTTATAATCTGCATCATAACTGATAGCACCAGCCGCTGCCGACCAATTAATAGTAGCAGCAGTTGTGGTGATTGATGTGGTTGTAAGATTTGTTGGCGAAGGACATGATGTTGCTTCAGATCTGAATGCAGCAACAAGACAAGCCATTCTGTAAAATGCATACGCTTCATCAGAAGGTTGTGCATTTCCAATAGCAATGCCGGTTGGTTCACTGTTATAAAGTTCAGTTGGATTTGCCCACCTGTTCAGTCTTGTACAATTAAAACCAATATCAGCACACTGATTATTATAAGCCATGATTGTTCTCCATCTTGCTGAAGCGGGACTTGCTGCACCCTGGGTAATTGCAGTTTGATTTACATAACCATGATGATGTGAGCAGGGAGAAGTACTTGCATCTACATACCAGTCGTGACGAAGCCCCATATTGTGGCCAAACTCATGTGCCATTGTATAATTTCCAACCACACAAGAGTATAAGGATACATTGAATCCATTGGCAGCAGAATAATTAGTAGTAGAAGTATTTAAATAACCAATACCACAACTGCTTGTTGGAGATCCGATAATGAGGCTCACCATATCAGCGCCATACTGATCACGAAGTGCATGTACATTATCCATAAATCCATCACTGGTTCCCGATAACCTGCTGAGATCAGTGCTAAAATTTCCAGATTCAGTGTAAGTCATTTTTTCAGTATGCACTAACCGGAAGGTTACATTATTTACACCAGAATTTGTCATAGAAATATTCATGTTCGTTACAGCTTGCGTTATATTGGCAACTGTATTACTTACGCCGCCCCAATTAGTTTCTGCCAATTGTGTGTAAACAATCATCAGGTCAATCATGGATGGGCCTGCACAGACACTGCCAACATCACAAATACTTGTTGCCAATAAATTGAGTTGGGTGTTTGAAGTGCTGGCAGCTTCAATAAAATCGGGCAGGCTTTCTTTTTCTGTAAAACTATTTTCCAGCGTCAATGAAATGGCAAAAATATTTGCAGCCACCTGGTCTATCATAAATTTTCTGCCGTCATTCAGTACAATCATTCCGGCTGTGCGGTCATTGAATTTTGAAAATGTAATTTCACCGCTTACAGAACCTTCCAGTTTTCCCTCGTAGGAAGATGAACCGGTTGGGTACTGATGTATTTTATTGAATTTACTTTTTAAAATAAGCTGCGGAGTAAGTTGAATAAAAAAATCTTTAGGTTGAAAAAAATCAGCCTGGCTCACATACCGTGAACTTGCGTAATGAGATTTTATTTCATTTTTCAGCCTGGAAGATTCAGGAATATTGTTTTCAGGTAAGGTTTTCTCAAAAAGTAATTGTTGTGCAGTCAAAACAGTACTTATAGAAAGCAATAGAAGCAATGTAAAAAGTTTCATAGATGAAGGTTTTGGGGATTAGGATACAAGATTAAAAAGGAATCAGAGAATTTCAAAGTTTAAGAATAAGAATATTTATATTTATCGCATACTTAAAGGGGATTGTACGATCAATTTTTTTAGATTCGGTTAAATTGTCTCATAAATTATGTCATTAATCATCGCTTCACTCAATTCGGGCAGTAATGGCAACTGTTATTATATCGGCAATGAAAACGAAGCCGTGCT
>JANOJO010000654.1:0-1706 GCA_031418795.1 Bacteroidota bacterium
AAATATTTTTTGAACCAAATACTTTGTTATAACGATCCACTTTTATCCTGTTGCCTTTGGCAATTAATTCTTTATCCACGCCAGTTGGAATATTGCCTTTAATGCCGGCAGCCCAGATAACAGTGCATGTTGAAATATTGCTGCCATCCTGCAATAAAACATTTTTACCATCATAATCTTTTACATGAACACCGGTCATCACCTTTACGCCTAAGTTTTCTAAGTATTTTTTTGATTGGACTGAAGATTTTTCACTCATGGTTCCTAAAGTCTTTGCTGTGCCTTCCAGTAAATAAATATTCATTTTAGAAAAATCCAGTTCCGGATAATCTTTTGGCAAGACATATTTTTTCATTTCTGCCAATGCACCTGATATTTCCACACCGGTAGGCCCGGCTCCTACCACCACAATATTCATCAGCCTTTGCAGTTCAGCTCCGTTTGTTTCCGTAAGTGCATCTTCAAAATTTTGTATCAGCCGGTGGCGTAGTTGTAAAGCTTCTACTGTGGATTTCATTGGGAAAGCATGATCTGCCAATTGCTGATTGCCAAAAAAATTTGTATCGGCTCCGGTAGCCAGCACCAGCACATCGTAACTGATTTCTCCTGTTTCAGTAACAATTTTATTTTGCTCTGCAATTACTTCTTTCAATTCAGTAACTCTTATTCGTATGTTTTTACTTTTCTGAAAAACTTTGCGGAGTGGGAATGAAATATTGCTGGCATCAAGCCCGGCTGTAGCTACCTGGTACAACAAGGGTTGAAACTGGTGGTAATTAAATTTATCTATCAGCAGTACATCAAAACCTTTTTTATTGTTCAGTTTGCGGGCCAATTTCAAACCGGCAAATCCAACGCCAACGATTACCACTTTCATAAAATACTTTTACATCATAAAAAAATGGAATACACAAAAAAGCAAAAAGTATAATTTTAACCAGGTTCAATAAAGCATCCGCACTTTAATCGTTTCTTTTACTTCTTTTAAAAGTTTCAATGCAGTACTTGAAAGTTGCTTGTCCACATCCAGCACCACATAACCAATCTCCTCATTGGTTTTTAAATACTGTGCAAGAATATTGATCTTGTATTTAGAAAGTTGAGTGTTGATCTCCGATAATACACCCGGCACATTATTATGAATATGCAAAATCCGGTGCGAGCCTTCCTGTGGCGGCAATGCTAACGCAGGTACCGTATGAGATCCAAACGTGATTCCTTTTTCAAGAAAATTAAAAAGTTTTACACTTACATCCTGCCCGATATTTTGTTGTGCTTCTTCTGTACTGCCGCCAATATGTGGTGTTAAAATTACATTTGGTAAATTTTGTAAAGGAGATTCAAAAGGGTCACCGTTTTTTTCCGGCTCCCAGGGAAATACATCTATTGCTGCGCCACCAATACCACCTTCAACTATTGATTTGCCAAGCGCAGCAAGATCAACTACTTCTCCCCTTGCATAGTTTATAAGTATGGCGCCTTTTTTAAAATGCTTCAGATTATTTTTTGTAATCAGGCTTTTTGTTTGTGTTGTTTCTGGTACATGCAAAGTCACAACATCTGAGCGGTTCAATAATTCTTTCAAAGACTTTGCATCTTCCGCATTTCCTAATGGCAATTTAGTTTCTACATCATAAAAAATAACTTTCATGCCCATTGCTTCTGCCAGCACACTTACCTGGCTGCCGATATTGCCATAACCAATA
>JANOJO010000655.1:0-2720 GCA_031418795.1 Bacteroidota bacterium
TGGCGGATTGGATGGCCTGCTTTATATAACAGATATTTCATGTACAAGGCCTTCCACTCCTGGTTGAATTTCAAGAAATGCGCCGTAGTCTTCAATGTTCACCACTTTACCTTTTACTACATTGCCTTCAGCAATCAGTTCAGGCAATACATCCCAGGGATGCGGAGTGAGTTGTTTTAATCCGAGGCTGATACGTTTTTTCTCATCATCAAAATCAAGTACCACCACATTGATCTTCTGATCAAGTTTCAATACTTCAGTAGGATGAGAAATACGGCCCCATGAAATATCTGTTATATAAAGCAGGCCATCCAATCCGCCAAGATCCATAAAGGCTCCAAAGTCGGTAATGTTCTTCACCGTTCCTTCCAACACCTGGCCTTTTTCCAATTTGCTCATTATTTCTGCACGTTGTGCTTCAATATCACTTTCAATAAGCGCTTTGTGAGATACAACTGCGTTCTTAATGGTTTCATTAATTTTCACCACTTTAAACTCCATTGTTTTTCCTACAAACTGATCGTAATCTGTTACAGGCTTCACATCAATTTGAGAACCGGGTAAGAATGTTTCCATTCCAAATACATCTACAATCAATCCACCTTTTGTTTTGTTGGTAACAATACCAGTAATTACTTCGCCGGTTTTATGTACTTCCACAATGCGTTCCCATGCACGGGTAATGCGTGCCTGCCTGCGGCTGAGATTAAGATTGCCATCACGGTCTTCTTTGTCAATCACCAGCACTTCCACTTCATCACCAATTTTTAAATTTTGCAGGTCGCGGAATTCATTTAAAGAAACAAGTCCATCGCTTTTGAAACCGATGTTTAGCACCACATCAGTTTTTGTAAGACCAACTACCAGGCCTTTGATCATTTCACCATCATCAATTTGTACAAACGTGTTGTCATAAACCACTTCATACTTTTCTTTTTCTTCTTTTGTGTAAGATGTTACGTTGCGCTTATCAACCGTCCAGTCGAAATCATCATGAGCAGATATAAGTACCGGCTCCGTCATACCGTTTTGCGGCACTTCGGCAACTGAAGTTGCCTCAGCAGGTGCATTTGTTGTCGCTGTAGTCTCATCTGCTCCGTCAGCAGAAGACTCCTGTGCATCAGCGTTTAGTTGTTTAAAAATTAAGTTTTGAAACATGATATTTTTATCCCGGAGGGGTTTAAAATTCCGGGGCGGCAAAGATAGGGCAAAGAGCTTTGAGTTAAGAGTTCGGAGCGGAGAGTTTTTTTGAAATTGTAACCCCCATTAAAACCTTGATTTAACTACCCTTAGCCTATTCGTTTTGGCCTTTAAAAATTCAATTTGAATCCATTAAGAAAGTTACCAGTGTTTATCAATAGCAATAATCAAATTATCATTTAGGTTTACAAATTATATAAGCCGGATAAAATTTGTAAATTTGGGAAAAGTCAGATATGCAGTTAGCATTAAAAAATATTGTGTGGCAAGAGGGAAAGTATTTTGTTGCACAATGCCTGAATGTTGAGGTATCCAGTTTTGGAGAAACAAAATCTGAAGCTTTAGAAAATCTTAATGAAGCTTTGGAATTATATTTTGAAGATAGTCCGCTCGATTCATTTCAACAGGTGGAAAATCCTGAGATTGTCACTACCTCTATAAATCATGCCTAAACTTTATTCTTCTTCTCATATTATCCGCATTTTAATGCAGTATGGTTTTGTTTTTATTTCTCAAAAGGGAAGCCATGCAAAATATAGAAAAGCAGGCAACGCGGTTTTAACTGTAATAGTTCCGGCAGGCAGAAAAGAAATGCCCATGGGAACATTTAATTCGATTGTCAAACAAAGTGGGTTAACTAAAAAAGATTTTGAAAAATAAAATCAAAGTATCAATGATTCCTTGGCAATACTTTTCGCTGCAACAAACCCACTCGTCCAGGCATGTTGAAAATTAAAGCCTCCTGTAATTCCATCCACATCTAAAACTTCCCCTGCAAAAAAAAGATTGGGAATCTTTTTGCTCATCATTGTGTTTGCATCCACTTCATTTAACTTAATACCTCCTGCTGTAACAAATTCTTCTTTAAAAGTTGTTTTGCCTTTTACTGCACATTCATAAGCACAAAGATTTTTAATAAACCTGTTTTGTTCTGCTGATGGCAAATCAGCCCAGCGTGTTTCATTTTTAATTCCGGATTGTTCTGCCAAAAACTCCCAAAGCCTTGCTGGCAACCCCACTGAATTTCTATTAAAAACTTTTTGTGCAGCATTTTCAATTCTCAGTTGAACAAATTTTTCACGCAAATTCTGTTCATTAAAATCTGGTATCCAGTTTACTACGACTCCGAACTCATAACTCTTAACTCCTAACTCTCTTGCACCCCATGCACTCAAACGTAACACTGCCGGCCCGCTCAATCCCCAATGTGTAATTAATAACGGAGCTTGCTCTTCTAATTTTGTTCCAACAATTTTCACTTTTGCTTTTTCCACACTCACCCCCATCAATTTTGTAATTGGATGTGCGGGTAAACCTGCATGTCCGGCAGGCAGGTTGAAAGTAAATAAAGATGGCACAGGTTCTTCAATCGTATGACCCAGTTCTTTCAGCCAGTTAAACATGGAAGATTTAGGATACCCTCCACTGGCAATGCAAACATAATCCGCATTAAATATTTCTCCACTTGAGCCTGCCTGTCCGGCAGGCAGGCATTGAATATTGAAAATTGAACATTGAAC
>JANOJO010000656.1:0-3535 GCA_031418795.1 Bacteroidota bacterium
AATTCCTCCCTGTGTATTTCAATCCAGGCTGCAACCAGTCTCAATTGTTTTGCCGGCAATTTCCCTTCTGCTATTTCACAATCTTCAATTTTTACCGTCGCCGAATGCTCCCCATAGTACACATGAATGTGTGGTGGTTATGTTCTTTTGGTGCATAATACATCCTGATGATTAAGCCAAAAAACATAGAGAGTGTCGGCATAAGCTGAATTTTTTTCAAATTTACTTTATTTTCCCGATGCTTATTTCTGCAACGCAGTCCTTAAATCCTTTACCCCGGTTTTTTTCATAACCCACCCCAAACTCACTAAATTCTATAGTTTCTTAAATTCGCCCCGCCCAGGCGGGGATGAATTCTGTATGCGCTATCTTCTTTCATTCTCTTTATTCAACGAATGACTCATTGACCTAAGTTCCCCTTTAGGGGACAGGGGTATTACTTCCCTTTCAACGCCAATCTAAATTTCAAAATGATACCCATGTCCTTGACACCCGGTTCTTTTTCAAACTTGCTGTTTATATCAATGGCAATAAAATCAGGATGTTTAAATGCCCTGATTCTTTCAGTATCATCCGGGTCAATACCGCCGCTGAGGAAAAAAGGCTTTTCAATTTTTGCTTTGGATAAAATATTCCAGTCAAACTGCTGGCCGGTACCACCAAAGCTTTCTTTCAATCCAGCCGTATCAAAAAGATAATAATCACATACGGCATCATACGGCTCCACTAATTTATCAATGTTTATGTTTTCATCCGCCCTTATTCTAAATGCTTTTATTACTTCCACTTCGCTGCTCAGGTTCTCACACATTTCCGGTGTTTCATCGCCATGCAGTTGTACTGCATCCAAACCGTAATCATCAATCGCATCCAGCACCTCAATCATTTCAGGATTCACAAACACACCCACTTTTTTTAAATCAAAATCTGCTGATTTAATATCTTTCTTATTCAGCTTTTCACCTACATACCGTGATGATTCTTTATAAAAAATCAATCCGGCAAAATCAATATTCATAGCTTCCAACTGCTGCAGTTGTTTTAATTGTGTGATGCCGCATACTTTTATATTCATAAGCCCCCTCCTAACCTCTCCGCCTTAGGCGGTGAGGAATTGTTTAATTGATTAACAAAATTTTTAAATGCCAAACCCGGGTTTTCTTCTTTCATAAAATTTTCCCCAATCAAAAATCCTTTATAGCCATTTTGCCTGAACAACAAAATATCTTCTACACTGCTGATGCCACTCTCCGCCACTTTTATTTTATCTGCCGGAATCTGTTCTGCCATCCTCAAACTTCTTTCAATATCCACTTCAAATGTTTTCAGGTTGCGGTTATTGATGCCAATAATTTCTGTTTCATCACAAATATGCCCCAACTCAACTTCATCATGCAATTCTAATAATACTTCTAATCCAATATTTTTTGCAAAAGCTGCAAGCCGCTTTACTTCTTTTGGAGAAAGGCTGGCAGCAATTAACAAAATTAAATCTGCACCAATTGCTTTTGATTCCACAATCTGGTATTCTTCAAAAATAAAATCTTTGCGGAGAATTGGAATCTTTAAAGAACCGGCCACATTCATTACATCATCATTATTCCCCATAAAATAAACCGGCTCAGTCAAAATAGAAACAGCCGATGCGCCGTGAACCTGGTAATCAAGCAACACATCAGTTATATCTGCATTTTCATTTATACTTCCTTTAGAAGGTGATGCCCGTTTGAATTCTGCTATAATCCCGGTTAGTTTTTCATCAAGAAGGTTTTTTTTTAGCGACATACATTTCTTTGAAAAATGTGGCATCATTTCCCAGGCTTGTATGGGAATAATGCTTTTCAATAATTTTACCGTTTCCTTTCTTTGCTCAATTATTTCCTGCAAAAAATTTTTCATTGCAATGAAATTAATTTTTGTAAACATTGATTGGCTCTGCCGCTTTCCAGGCTTTCGATGGCCGCATTAAAAGCATCATCATAATTTTTAAAATTACCTGTGCAGTTCAATGCCATTGCCGCATTGGCAAGCACCACTGCATTCTGTGCCCAGCTGCCTTCTCCTTTCAGAATTTTTGTAAATATTTTTGCTGCTTCTTCTACAGAATTGCCTCCTTGGATATCATGCGGCTCCACCATTCTTTTCCCCAACTGCTCCGGTGTCATTATTCTTTCACCTTCGTTTGTAATAACTTTTGTATCATTCGTCAAAGAAATTTCATCATATCCATCCAAGCTATGAATAATAGTGAATGCCTTTTCGGTTTGCTGAAGCAGGTAATTATAAATTCTTGCCATCTCTAAACTAAATACTCCCACCAATTGAAATTTCGGATGTGCAGGGTTTACCATCGGGCCCAGCATATTAAAGAAAGTCCTCATCGCAAGATTTTTTCTTATCGGCCCCACCGTTTTTAATGCCGGGTGAAAAAGCGGCGCATGTAAAAAACAAATACCTGCTTCTTCAATTTCCTTTTTTAAAACATCATTGTTACTTTTAAATTTATATCCCAACTGTTCCATCACATTACTTGCGCCACTGATTGATGATGCGCCATAGTTTCCATGTTTGGCTACTTTTTGTCCTGTGCCGGCAACTATAAAACAACTGAGTGTGGAAATATTAAATGTGTTTTTGCCATCGCCACCTGTACCTACTATATCAATTGTATCGTATCCATTTAATTCAACCGGCACACATAACTCAAGCAAGGCATCACGGAAGCCCTGCAGTTCTTCGATAGTTATACTCCGCATAAGATAAACAGTCATGAAAGCAGTTATCTCATGCTCATTGTAAATTCCTTTACCGATGTTAACCAAAACTTCTTTTGCCTGATCTCTTGAAAGAGTTTTGTGTTCAAATAAATATTGCAATATTTTTTTCATTAGCACTTTTGCATATTTTCAAATTATCTCATTATTGACTTAACCAATTCCTTAAAATTTTTTCGCCATCAGGAGTAAGTACACTCTCCGGATGAAACTGCACTCCCTGCACATCATATTTTTTATGCTGCAATCCCATTATCAATCCATTTTCATCTTCTGCGGTAATTTCCAATTCATCAGGAAAATTTTCTTTTGATACAACCCAGGAGTGATAACGGCCAACTTCCAATTCATCAGGTAATCCATCAAACAACCGACTTCTAACTTCTGACTTCTTACTTCGTACCTCAATTTTCGTCGCTACTCCATGAAACACTGTACTCAAATTTATCAACCCGCCACCAAAAGCCTGCCCAATTGCCTGGTGCCCCAGACAAACGCCGAGAATAGATTTTGTTACAGCATATTCTTTTATTAATGGCAACAATAATCCTGCTTCTTCTGGTATGCCCGGGCCGGGTGATAAAATAATTTTATCATAGTCCTTCACTCTTTCCAATGGCAACTTGTCATTGCGATATACATCCACTTTCTCATGTGTTATCTTCTCAACTAAGTGAACTAAGTTGTAAGTAAAAGAATCGTAATTATCGAATACTAATATTTTCAACGTGTTTGTTTTAAAAAATGCTCAATGTTCAATT
>JANOJO010000657.1:0-5484 GCA_031418795.1 Bacteroidota bacterium
GTGGGTGTGGATGATGCCATTGCATCATTAAAGCAATCTATTGATGAGGACAAACAAAAGGAAAGCCTTTCTGCTTTCTTTACCAAAAGATACAGTGTGCCTATTATGCTTGCTTTCCTCATTGCCGTATTCAACCAGCTATCAGGCATCAATGCTATTATTTATTTCGCTCCCCGTGTTTTTGAGCTGGCTGGTATTGGTAAAGATGCTGCGTTCCTTCAGAGTGCAGGCATTGGTCTGGTGAATTTAATTTTTACCATGCTTGGCTTATACCTGATTGACCGCTTGGGCAGAAAAAAATTGATGCTGATCGGTTCGATAGGTTACATCATTTCTTTATCGGCAGTAGCAGCT
This sequence comes from Bacteroidota bacterium, assembly GCA_031418795.1. Taxonomy (GTDB): domain Bacteria; phylum Bacteroidota; class Bacteroidia; order Chitinophagales; family Chitinophagaceae; genus VBAS01. The sequence goes on from JANOJO010000657.1 coordinate 355, forward strand.
GCATTTTATTTTAATTTTCTCGGCGGAATGATAGTGCCGGTGTTATTGTTTGTATTTATTGCTTCACATGCTATCGGGCAGGGCGCCGTAATATGGGTGTTTATTTCAGAAGTATTTCCTAACAGTGTTCGTGCTTATGGACAATCACTGGGTTCTTCTACGCATTGGATTTTAGCCGCCATCATTACAACTGTATTTCCAATAATGGCAACCAGGTTTGGCCCGGCGCCATTGTTTTTATTTTTTACAATCATGATGGTGCTGCAATTGCTATGGGTGATTTTTAAAATGCCTGAAACCAAGGGAGTTCCTCTTGAGCAATTAGAGGCTAGGCTTTTAAAGAAGATGCCCGGTAAGCAAAGTAATCCGGTTGCTATTATTAAATCAGGTCTGCAAATAAAATAAATCATTATGCCAGATAAAAACATACATAAGGTGGTTTGTTTTGGCGAAGTACTCTGGGATATACTTCCTTCAGGTTCAGTACCGGGTGGCGCACCTATGAATGTTGCTTATCATTTGCAAAAACTAAATAAAAATCCTGCACTCATTACAAGAATCGGAATTGATGACAAAGGCCAGCAACTGATGAAGATATTTTCCGACCAAGACGTTTGTACTGATTTTTTCCAGGTAGATAATAAATATGAAACGGGAAAAGTATTTGCCAATCCCAATGAATACAACGAAGTAGTATATGATATAGTGAAACCTGTTGCATGGGATTTTATCGGATGGGATGATGCGTTTACTGAATTAGTATCCAATGCAGAATTTTTTGTTTTCGGAAGCCTTGCTGCAAGAAATAAAGTTTCAAAAGATACTTTATTCAAATTACTGGAGAATGCAAAAAACAAAGTACTGGATATAAATCTCAGGGCTCCGCATTATAACCGGCGAATCGTTGAGCAGTTACTGCGCAAAGCAAATTTTGTAAAGATGAACCTGGCAGAACTGGAATTAATAACCGGATGGTTTTCCAATTATACAAGTATTGAAGACAGGTTACAATCAATAGCGGATAAATTCAAATTATCCAATATGGTAGTTACGATGGGAGGGAACGGCGCTTTATTATTAATGAATGGAGATATCACAAAACATCCCGGGTTCAAAGTAGATGTAGTAGATACAGTAGGTAGTGGTGATGCTTTTTTGGCCGGTCTGCTATCTCAATTATTAGATAATGCCGGCAGTGAAGCCTCATTGGAATTTGCCAGTGGCCTGGGTGCATTTATCGCCACGCATACAGGCGCCTGTCCCGGATATGAAGTGGAAGAAATAAAAGAGTTGATTCAGCGTAACACTGTTAAAGTATAATTTTTTAGTCCATATAAATATTTGCATTATTAATTTGTCAATTTTAAAACAACAATTATGAGACGATCATTTTTCCTGCTGCTTCTTTTATTGCCTGGGTTATTTGTTTTTGCCCAGCAAAAAGTCATTACCGGGACCATCACCGGAAAAACCGATAAGATGCCGCTTGCAGGTGCTACCATTCAATCGAAAAACAAAACAACAGTAACCGATGCTTCTGGAAAGTTCTCCATTGAAGTATCCGTGGGTGATAACCTGACATTTACCTATGTGGGAATGAAAACTGTTACCATTAAAATTACCAACAGCTCTCAAAATTTAATTGCAGAACTGGAAGAGGGAGTGATAGCGGGGGAAGAGGTTATTGTTACAGGCTATTCATCCCAAAGAAAAAAAGATTTAACTGGTGCGGTTGCTGTTGTGGATTTGGCTCCCGTAAAAAATAATAGTTCCGGCAACACGATGCAGGCACTGCAGGGAAGGGTTGCAGGTTTGTACATCGAAAAAGATGGGTCGCCTAATGGATCAAACGGAAGAATATTAATTCGTGGCGCAAATACATTGGGCAATAACGATCCGCTGTATGTGATTGATGGCATACCTACCACAAGACCGGAAGTATTTCAAAACATGGACCCCTCAAATATCGCTTCGGTACAGGTGCTAAAAGATGCTTCAGCAGAATCTATCTATGGTGCAAGGGCTTCCAATGGTGTTATTATTGTTACTACCAAAAACGGTGGTAATACAAATGGTAAAGTTAATTTTCAATTTAATACCCTTGTTTCTGCACAATCTGAAAAATCTATGCGGCTTAAAATGCTTAGTTCATTAGATAGGGGTAAAGCATTATGGCAGGCCTCTGTTAATGACGGACAAGACCCTGCCTCCGGTTATGGCGAAATTTATCAATTTGACTGGAATAATAGTTTTGCTAATCCGGTTTTAAACAGTGTAACGGTAAAGCCTTTTGTAGGAGGAGACCCTAACACACTTGCCGGGAATACAGATTGGCAGGATGTAATGTATAAAACAGGTTTGGTAACCAATAATAGTTTAACCGTTTCAACTGGTAATAAAAATTCTTCATTAGAAATAAACCTGGGTTATCTTAAAAATACAGGTATGTTAAGATATACAGGTTATGAACGCATGAGCGGAAGCATCAATGGGATAACGAGAGCTTTTGATAACAAAGTAACTTTTGGTGTTAATTTACGCATTGCCAACTCTGATGAAACATTAACGGCAAGAGACCTGGGTGGTGCAGCTACTACATTTTTAGCTGTTACATTGGCTCCCACCATTCCTGTTTATCAAAAAGATGGTGTTACGTTCGCAGGTGAATTAGGCGCTGGTTATTCCGACAGAAATAACCCATTGCACATGCAATACCTGGCAAGATGGAATAACGCCAACCGGTTGAGTACATTCGGAAATATTTTTGTAGAAATTCAGCCAATAAAAAATTTATTTTTCAAATCTAATATCGGGGCTGATAATGCACTTTTTAATAATAAAATTATTACACCAACTTTTACAGAAGGTGCATTAGCCCGTACTACCAACAGTTTATCTTTTGATAAAAACCATTATTTAAGTGTTACCTGGTCCAATACAGTAAGATATAACTGGGAGCTGAACAGAAATAACAGTTTTAAATTTTTAGCAGGAACGGAATATATCAAAACCGATTTAGACTTTAATTTTATTAAAAAGGAAGGATATGCTCTTCAGACAGAAGATTATTTTACCTTAAATGCAGGTACGGGTAATACAACAGCTTCGGGAGGGACAACTGGTAACCGATTGTTTTCACAATTCGGCCGGGTTGATTATAGTTATTCTGATAAATATCTTGTTGCTGTAACTGTTCGCCGTGACGGTTCGTCCCGTTTTGGAGCAGACAATCAATATGGTATTTTTCCTGCCGCTTCAGTAGGATGGAGAATAGACAAAGAAGCATTCATGCAGAAAAATTCTTTATTCTCGGAATTAAAACTAAGGGTTGGTGTTGGCCGTGTAGGTAACCAGGAAATTGGTAACCTGGCTCGTTTCGGATTATTTGGTACCAGGTACGGAACTACTTTGGCGCAACTACAGGGCGGATTTTGGGAGCAGTATATGAATATTGGAACTGCCTATTCATTATCAGGTGCAAATACAGGTACACTGCCATCAGGGTTTGTTCAAACTCAGGCAGCTAACGCTGCACTTAAATGGGAAACTACCGATGAAGTTAATGCAGGGTTAGATTTCTCTATACTTAAGAGTAAAATTTTCGGATCATTCGATTATTTTTCACGAAAAACTTCTGGTATATTAATAGTGCCACCGGTTGCATCTGCTTTGGGAGAGGGACAAACTAAAGCGGTAAATGGTGCATCAAAAAGCAATAAGGGTTGGGAATTCTCAGTAGGCTATCAAAGTGAAAAAAGGGGAGATTTTAAGTATGATGTAAAACTTAATTTCGCCCATTTCAGAGACAAAATTACAGAGCTTCCGGAAAATGTACGGCCAGCGTATGCAGGGAATCTTGTAAATACCATTATCGGCCATTCTCAATTTGATATTTTCGGCTATAAAACAAATGGCCTGTTTCAATCGGCGGCCGAAGTAACTGCTGCACCAACACAAATTGGCGCCGGCCCTGGCAGAATCCGTTATGTAGATATTAATAAAGACAATGTAATTAATGACCTGGACAGAACCTGGATAGGAACTACACTCCCTAAATTGGAATATGGGATGAGAATTGATTTGACGTATAAGAATTTTGATTTGTCTTTATTTGGTTCGGGTGTAGCAGGGAGAACAGGGTTTGATGTATATACGCTGTTCAACAACCTGATGAAAAGCAGGGAAAATGTAGGCCCCGGCGTATTTAATGGCTGGACACCCACCAATACCAGTACGAATGTTCCGGCACTAACATTGAAAGACAACAATCAGGAAGGCCGAACCTCTGATTATTTTATCGTCAGCACATCCTATTTCAAAATGCGTAATATGCAATTGGGGTATAATGTTGCACCAAAAACTATTTTTTCACGGGTACGCTTTTTCGTTATGGCCGAAAATTTATTTTGGCTTAAAAATAAAAGCTATTTAAGCCCCGACCCTGAAAGAATAGATTTAGACCCTGTGCCTATACCCAAAACACTCACTTTTGGTATTAACGCATCATTTTAAAAAAAATAAAATTAAATCAAATGAAAAAATTAATTATAGCTTCTTTTATAACATCGGGACTAATCCTTTTTAGTTCCTGTAAAAAAGAACTGGACTATAAACCTACAGGCGCATTATCATCTGCAGATTTAACATCGGCTACTGCCGTTGAAGGGTTGGTTACTGCCGCTTATGCTGCTATTGGTAATGGTGATATGATTGGCCCTATCTATAGTAATTGGGTGTATGGTAGTGTTCGTTCAGATGATGCTTACAAAGGCGGTGGCGGTACTGGTGATGTTGGCGAAATTGATGCCATGGAACATTACAACCTGGTAACACCAACTATGGATGCATTTGTTTTTCGCACATGGAAAAATTTATTCAAATCTATCGGCAGGGCCAATGTAGCTCTCCGTGCTGTTAGTTTATTTTCTGATGCAACATTTCCTAACAGAAAATCACGATTGGCTGAACTGCGGTTTTTAAGAGCACATAGTTATTTTACAATGAAATTATTGTACAAGAATATTCCAATCTTCGATGAAACTGCAACGGACGAAGAAATTCTGACAACTGCAAACACATTGAGCAATGAAGAATCCTGGAACAAAATTGCTGCTGATTGTCAATGGCATA
>JANOJO010000658.1:0-1514 GCA_031418795.1 Bacteroidota bacterium
GGAAGATTATGCTAACCCCACTTATCTTGCTCATATTCTTGAAGGATTAAAATGGGTGACTGATAAACCCAAACCTGATTATAAAAAAGCTACTGCCATTAGTTCTGAAGTTGATGAAATGAAAACGTTTTGATTGTTTTAATTTTTCTCCTGGACGATGTTATAATTTCAATTCTATAAACCAACATCTTCACACCAGAGTCTTGTCATACCGAGCCGAATATCAGTAACACCCTGTTAAAATAAATCTAAGTGAGCCATCTCATACACTTTTAAAGTATGAGATACCTCAACTACTTTTTCTTAAAATAGAACGTGCATTAATGTCACCGTTTCGGTATGACAAGACCCTGATAGTTGGGAATTTCAAACCCGATAGCTATCGGGTGAGACACTGCTTCTTCCTTTCTCTATTCAATGCCTCCCCCATTCAACTTATCTTTGTGCACATGAAAAAATTTGAGGTTCCCATCATTTACCGAAGCCCTCTTATTTCAGCTATTAAAAAAAAGCGGAAGGAAGATGATAAAATGAAAAAGGATTTTACCCCCACCCTTTTAGATTTTGGACCGCTGCATATTTATCTTGCCCGGCACTTTGGTTTTTGCTATGGTGTGGAAAATGCAATTGAAATTGCATTCAGAACTGTGGATGAAAATCCGGGTAAACGGATTTTTTTATTAAGTGAAATGATTCACAATCCGCAGGTGAATGCTGACTTGCAAAATCACGGCGTGCAATTTTTACAGGATAACTATGGCAAAGAGTTGATTCCTTTTGATACAATTACTGCTGATGATATTGTTATTATTCCTGCCTTTGGCACCACGTTGCAAATGGAAGAAAAATTAAACAGCATTGGTATTCGCACAGAAAAATATAACACCACCTGCCCTTTTGTAGAAAAAGTCTGGAACCGCAGTGAACAGATAGCAAAAAATAATTACACCATTATCATTCATGGCAAGCCACAGCATGAAGAAACAAGAGCAACTTTTTCTCATGCAGCAGCCAATGCGCCATCTGTTGTAGTAAAAGATATGCAGCAGGCAATTGAGTTGTCAAAATATATTACCCGCGAAAAACAATCTTCTTTGTTTTATGAAGAGTTCAAAGGACAGTACACTGATAATTTTAATGCAGGAAAAGATTTGGAAAGAATTGGTGTGGTAAATCAAACCACCATGCTTGCAAGCGATACGCAGGCTATTGCTGATTACCTGAAGCAGGTGATGATAAATAAATACAACCTGACTGAAGAAACTGCCGTAAATCATTTTGCAGATACAAGAGATACGCTTTGCTATGCTACCCTGGAAAACCAACAGGCCGTTACAGGCATGTTGGAAACAAAAGCAGATCTTGCTATTGTGGTTGGTGGTTATAACTCCTCCAACACGTCACACCTTGTAGAACTTTGTGAAGAAAAGCTGTCAACTTATTTTATCAATGGCGAAGAAAAAATAATTTCATCCAAAGAAATACTTCATTTCAATTTTCATAATAAAAAAGAA
>JANOJO010000659.1:0-4555 GCA_031418795.1 Bacteroidota bacterium
CTCGATCTGGTGTATGAAGCACGGGATATTGACCAGAAAATTTCTTCGCCTGAAAGAATTGATGCATGGTTTGAATCTAAAACAAGAGGATTGAATGATTTTCAGAAATCTGCATTGAAAGCGAGATGGGGAACCATGCAAAAGGTGCTGAGTTCGAAAAACAGGATGGATAAAATTGTGAATGACATCATTCTTGACTTCAACACAAAGCCAAGACTGATTTCAAAAAACGGCAACGCCATTTTGGTTGCGTCCAGCATTTATGAATCGTGCAAGTATTATGAATTATTTCAAAACACCGAACTGAGAGACAGGTGTGCAGTCATTACTTCTTACATTTCTTCCTACAGAAATATTGTAATGGAAGACACCGGAGAAAATACAGAAACGGATAAAGAATTTATACAGCGGCTTTATGAATCTGTGCTTACCGGCTATAATACTGACAATGAAAAATATGTTGACAATGCAAAAGCAAAATTTATAAAGGAGCCGGAAAAAATGCGCCTCTTGATTGTGGTTGATAAACTGTTGACCGGATTTGATGCGCCTGCCTGCACCTACCTGTATATTGATAAGAACATGAAAGACCACGGATTGTTCCAGGCAATATGCCGTGTCAATCGTTTGGATGGTGACGATAAATCTTTTGGTTATATAGTGGACTACAAAAATCTTTTTGAAGAATTAGTGAATGAAGAAGGTTCAGGCGCTATTCAGGTTTATACTTCCGAACTGGATTATGACACTTTTGAAAAAGCGGATTGCGATGTTCTGATGAAAGACCGTTTGAAAGCAGCGAGAGAAAGATTAGATAATGCCCTGGAAGAAATTGCTTTGTTGTGCGAACCCGTTGAACCGCCAAAAGGAACTCTCGAATACATTCATTATTTCTGTGGAAATACAGAAATTGAAGAAGCGCTTAAAGCAACTGAGGTAAGAAGAACTGCATTATATAAAGCAGCGGTTGCACTGATTCGTGCCTACGCAAACATTGCTGCTGATTTAGTGGAAGCAGGTTACACCAATGAGGAAATTGCAGAAATAGATAGGCTACTTAATTTTTATATCAATCTCCGGAATGAAATTAAAAGAGCCAGTGGAGAAACTATTGACCTGAAAACTTATGAAGCCGATATGCGCCACCTGATTGATAATTACATTCAGGCAGAAGACCCGCAAAGCATATCGCCTTTTGCAAACATGACTTTACTTGACATCATTGCAGCCGTTGGCATTGATGAAGCGATTAACGGAATGCCTGACGGCATCCGTTCACGGAACGAAGCAGTGGCAGAAACAATTGAAAATAATATTCGCCAGAAAATTATCCGTGAGCATTTGATTGACCCTGCCTTCTTTGAAGAAATGAGCATTTTGCTCAATGAAATAATTATGCAAAGAAGAGCGAATGCAATTACCTACGCTCAATACCTGCAAAGAATTGCTGAGCTTGCAAGAAATACAAATACAGGAAGCAGAAATGATACACCCGGTAGTATCAGAACTCCTGCACAACGGGCTTTGTACAATAATCTCGGTAAAAATGAAAAGCTTGCTATTGAAATTCACGAATGTATCTTGAAAAATAAACCGGATGGCTGGAAAGGTATTGAACCAAAAGAGTTGGTACTCAAAGCGGCAATGTTCCAGATAATAAAAGATGAAAAAGAAGTGGAAAGGATTTTTGAAATTGTAAAACAGCAGGCAGAATATTAATATGCAGCAATTGAAATTAGGAACGATAACGGTTGATGTAATTCAGAAGAACATTAAAAATGTTCACCTGAGTGTGTATCCGCCAACAGGCAGGGTGAGAATTGCTGCGCCTGAAAGAATGAATCTTGATACAATAAGAATTTATGCTATTTCAAAACTTGGCTGGATTAAAAAACAACAAACCAGATTTAAAAATCAGGAAAGAGAAGCGCCACGGGAATATATCTCAATGGAAAGTCATTACTACAATGGAAAAAGATATTTGCTCAAAGTTGTGGAGCATGATGCTGCACCAAAAGTTATCATGAAGCCTGGCAGAATTGAATTATATGTAAGACCAAAAACCAGCAGAGAAAAAAAACAAATCATTCTGGAACAGTGGTATCGTGCAAAACTGAAAGAATCAGTAGCAGAGTACATTTCAATTTGGGGACCCAAAATGAAAGTAAAAGTTGCAGAGTTTGGAATAAAAAAAATGAAAACGAAGTGGGGCACATGCAACCGGGAAGCAAAAAGAATTTGGCTCAATCTTGAATTAGTAAAGAAGCCGCCTCAATGTTTGGAATATATAGTAGTGCATGAAATGGTTCACCTGCTTGAACGCAAACACAACGACAGGTTCATTTCTCTTATAGACAAGTTTCAACCGCAATGGAGAATGCGTAAAGAAGAATTAAACCGTTTGCCTGTAAGTCATTCGGATTGGAAATATTAAATCCCTTGTCCAGTGCCCGTAACAAAATAAAGCAATGCCCCATTGTATGCCTGCCCCGCCTTATGCGGTGGCCCCATGCAACGGAACTTACATAATAAACAGGTTGGTGGAGAGAGGAACCTCTGCTGTAGAAAATTTCTGTCACAAATAGTTACTAAATGTGTGACAGAAAGTCAACAAAATAAAACCAATCCTGTCCCAAATATTTACTACATTTGGGACATAATTACAACAGAAATGACAACATTGTCTAAACACAAGCAGATAGAAAACCGCATCAGGAAACTGAAGAAAGGCAGTATTATTTTTCCTGCTGATTTTGGAGATACAGGCAGTGCAGAAGTGGTAAAAAAAATATTGCTCCGGCTTGAAGAACAGGGAATACTCAACCGTATAGCTTTCGGCATTTACTTATATCCAAAGCACAGCAAGTTATTGGGTGGTGCCGTTACACCTTCAATAAATGAAATAGCAAATGCCATTGCCGACAGGGATAAAGCCAGGATAGTGCCCACAGGAATTTATGCACTGAACAGGTTGGGGCTTTCAACACAAATTCCGCTGAATGCCGTTTACCTCACTGACGGTGCAGCAAGAAAAGTAAAAATTGACAAGCGAACCATTTTATTTAAAAGGACAACGCCAAAAAATCTATCGGCTGTGGGTGAAATAAGCAGTTTGGTTATTCAGGCACTAAAAGCCATTGGCAATGGCAAAGTAGAAACGCATGAAGAAAAAAGAATTCTTGATTTGCTGAAAAAAGAAAAACAAAAAAACATTGAACATGATATTGCTTTAGCTCCCGAGTGGATTCGGAAAATTATGAAGAAGGCATTGAAATAAAATGAACAGCGAACTTATTAGAATATGGCAGCAACTGAAATCTTCAGAAAAAAATGAAATTTTTTCTGAAGCTGCCGCTCATTGGAATTTGCCACCAGCCGCTATTGAAAAAGATTGGTGGGTAGTGCAAACACTTGATTTGATTTTTACAACAGAGATAGCACCCTACACTGTTTTTAAAGGCGGCACATCACTTAGCAAAGCATGGAATCTGATAGACCGTTTTTCGGAAGATATTGATTTGGCATTGGACAGAAAGTTTCTTGGCTTTGACAAACCCGATGCAGAAATGACCGGCTCACAGGTATCAAAACTTCGCAGGCAATCTTTCAAATACATTACGGAAATTTATTTTCCGCTGCTGCAAAAAACTTTTCATGAAGCAGGATTCACAGCCGTGAAACTACAGTTGAGTGAAATAAAATCAAATGACGAAGACCCGGTAAAAATTGAGGTGAGTTATCCTTCTGTTACAGAAAAATCAGAATACCTGCCACCAAGAGTTTTGGTTGAAATAGGCAGCCGTTCAGAGAAAGAACCCTTTAGCGAAAAACAGTTTTCCTCTTTTGTTGGCGAACATTTTAAAGGAAGGAATTTTGCGGACAGCAGCATCACTATTCCCGTGGTAAATCCTGAACGAACTTTTCTTGAAAAAATATTTCTGTTGCATGAGGAGTTTCAACAAGCAGCAGAAAAAGTAAAAGTTGACAGGCAGAGCCGTCATTTATATGATTTGGAAAAATTGATGGATACCGAATTTGGTGCAAAGGCATTGGCTGATAAAAATTTGTATCAGCACATTGTTGAGCATCGCAGAACCATTACACCGTTGAGAGGAATTGACTACGCCAATCATGCACCGGATAAAATAAGTCCGGTTCCACCGGGCAATATTTTGGAAGCATGGAAGAAAGATTATAAACAAATGCAGCAGAGTATGATTTACAGGGAATCACTTCCGTTTGATAAATTGATGGAGAGGATAAATATTTTGAAAAGCAGAATCAATAAAATGTATGAACAGTGATTTTTGTATTTGAATGTTTGCTATAAAAAATTGCCCCGTTGTATGCCTGCCCCGCCTTTTGCGGTGGTCTCCCCGCAACGGAACTTACATTATAAACAGGTTGGTGGAGTGAGGCTGACCGAGAATATTTTTTCTGTATCTATTTCCAGTTTTTCAGTTACCTGAGCTTTTTTAGAAAGACATTATTTTATGAACAAATGGCTGATTAAGCCATTTTCAACAGGTGTATCTTTTTAAGATTATGTCCGATG
>JANOJO010000660.1:0-13071 GCA_031418795.1 Bacteroidota bacterium
GAGCATATCAGCAAGCAGAAGCATAATCCAAAATATCTCAGTTCAGTTTTTTTCAATACAGATTTGCTTTCAATAAACACAGATATTTCAAAAATTGTGTCTGCATCTGATATAATTATTATTGCTGTTCCTTCTGCTTATGTTATTGATTCGCTCAAGCCTCTTTCTGAAAATGCATTTGCCGGTAAAAAAATAATGTCTGCCGTAAAAGGAATTATTCCACAGGATAATGTATTGCTGAATGATTATTTGCAAAAGGAATTTAATGTGGAGCTGAAAAATTATTTCACCATCATGGGGCCCTGCCATGCAGAAGAAGTAGCCGCAGAAAAATTATCCTATCTCACATTTTCCGGGGCAGATGAAGAAGCTGCAATGGAACTTGCTTCGCATTTTAAAACTGAATACCTGAATACAGTTATTAATGATGATATATATGGTGTGCAGTTTGCCGCTATTTTAAAAAATATTTATGCACTCGGCGCCGGCATTGCACATGGCCTGGATTATGGCGATAATTTTTTAAGTGTGTTAATTGCTAACAGCGCTGATGAAATGGCGGGCTTCCTGCGTGATGTGGGCATTCATAATATAGAAGTGGGTGTGCATGAAGGCGAAGATCCTGTGACACATAAAAGGAAAGCAAACTATGCCGCATCAGTTTATCTTGGCGATTTGCTGGTTACCTGTTATTCATTATATAGCCGCAACCGGACTTTTGGCAAAATGATTGGTAAGGGATATACAGTAGAAGCGGCACAGTTAGAACTGAACATGGTTGCCGAAGGATACAATGCTTCCAAAAGTGTTTCTATTATTAATAAAAATGTTAAAGCTGATATGCCAGTAGCCGAAACTATTTATAAAATACTCTGGCAAAATCTTTCTCCCGCCGAAGGCTTTAAACAAATAGAAGAAGTAATGGTCTGAAAGGCGTGTTGTGAATGGAATTTGGGATTTTATATTTGGAATTTTAAAACCTTACCCTATGTTAGTTTCATTTCAAGGATTCGGACCCGCAGCCATATTACTCATAGTACTTTGCCTCACGATTGCCGAAGCTTATAAATATTTCAAAAAGCGCCAGCATCATTAAGCAAAGAAAAGATCAGCTGCAATGCCATCAGCGAAAAGTTTTCCTTCGTTAGTAAGTTTCAAAAAATTATTTTCTTCAATCATTTTCCCGCCGTCAATATATTTCTTACACCGAACTCTGAACTCCGAACTCTGAACTCTGAACTCTGAACTCTGAACTCGTCCCAAATCCAACCCTTCCATTGTTCTCAAGGATGTCATGATGTATTCATTCAGTTGCTGAGTGGCTGTCAGTGTTTCTTGTTCAAAAGGGATTTCATTTTTACTTATCGAAGAAATATATAAGTTGTTGTTAGAAATATTCCATTGCCTGCTTGTTCCATTGTATGAATGTGCCGATGGCCCTAAGCCCAAATATTTTTTCCGTTGGCCACCTACTCCTGTGGACCAGTAAGAAGAATTATGACGGCTTCTGAAACCGGGTTTGGCAAAATTGGAAATTTCATAATGTTCATAGCCGGCTTCTGTCAGCATCTTCATCAGTTGCAGAAATTGTTCTGACTGCTTACCCGGATTTACATCTTCTTTCTTTTTTTCAATGATCATTTTATGCAAAGGAGTTTTTGGCTCCACAGTTAATGCATAACAAGAGAGATGTGGTATATTTAAGGAAATCATCTGCTCCACATTTTTTTTCCACTTATCATCTGTAAGCAAAGGATGACCATAAATCAAATCAACAGATATATTGTTAAATTGTTTAATTGCTAATTGCAAATTGTCAATTGCCTGTTCTGCATTATGTGCCCGGTTCATCCACTGCAGATCTTCTTCAAAAAAACTTTGCACGCCTATGCTCAGGCGGTTAATGCCGGCTTCTTTCCAACCAACTAATTTTTCTTTAGTAATATCATCCGGGTTTGCTTCAAGAGTTATTTCAGCATCAGCAGCCACTGGAAATATTTTCCTGACTTTTTCAATCTGAAATCGCAAATCTGAAATCTTCAATAGTGAAGGGGTACCGCCGCCGAAATAAATTGTTTCAATTGGTTCTTCATTTAAATAATCTTTTTGCAGTTCTGTTTCTTTCAATAAAGCGGCAATCAGTTCGTTTTTATGACGCAGCGAAGTGGTAAAATGAAAATTGCAGTAATTACATGCTTGTTTGCAAAACGGAATATGTATATAAATGCCCGCCATTATAAATTTATTTTTTCCGGAATAAAATTTCCTGCCGGGCTAAAGCCCGGTTGCCTTGATTTTCATTAACCCAAGCCTTAAGGCTGGGGTTAATGCCTGGAATTTTCTCATGGGCTTTAGCCCACATGAAACCAGCAAATAAAAATTAATTTTAATATTTTTGATTATCCTTTGAATGACTATTGCCGCAAAAATACAATCCCTTTTACCCGCAGCCCTGCTGTTTTGTTTTTTCTTTTGCCTGCATCAAAATTCTTTTACGCAAAATAATTACCTGCTTATTGCCCGTTCTGTTGATAAAGAAGTTTCTTTTCTTGAAAAAGAAATTGCTTTGCAAACAAATTTTATTTCCCGGTTTGCCTGCACTGATTATGTAAACAAACTTCCGGCTATGCTTCAGGCAAAAGGATTTGTTACTGCTTCCCTTGATAGTATCTCTTTTGATACAGCTTCCGCAAAACTTGTTTTATTTATTGGCCGGCAATACAAGTGGGCAAAAATAAATACAGCATCAAACGACCAGGAAATTCTTGCATTAAATGGGTGGAATGAAAAACTCTTTTCCGGTAAACCCATGGATTTTACCCTTGTAAAAAATATGCAGGAGCGAACGATGAATTATTTAGAAAACAATGGCTATCCATTTGGAAAAATTTATTTAGACAGCCTGAATCTTGATGAAGACAGTGTAACTGCAATTTTAAAAATAGATAAAGGGCCTTTGTATAAAATTGACAGTATCCGTTTGTTTGGCAATGCCAGGGTTTCAAATTATTTTTTGCAGCGTTATCTTGATATTCAAAACGGAAGTATTTATAACAAGGACAAATTAATCAATGTTTCAAAAAAAATTCTTGAGTTGCCGTATTTGCAGGAAGAGCAGCCTTCCAATCTCAATTTACTGGGCACGGGCTCGGTTTTAAATTTATACCTGAAACAAAAAAGAAGCAGCCAGGTAAATGCGCTGATAGGTTTTTTGCCAAACAGCAATCAATCAGCTGCAAAAAAATTAATTATTACCGGGGAGGCAAATATTCATTTGCGCAATGCATTTGGCAGTGGCGAATCTGTTGGCCTCAACTGGCAGCAGCTACAATTAAAATCGCCGCGGCTCAATATTTTTTACCAGCATCCCTATATTTTCAATTCTCCTGTGGGTCTCGATTTTTCTTTTGATATGCTGCGCAAAGACAGCAGTTACCTCAACATTAATCTTCATGCCGGAGCCAGGTATGTGCTTACAGAATCACAATCGGGAAAATTTTTTCTTCAAAGTTTTCAAACCATCATCAGTACAGGCGGCATTAATGATGCACATATAATTGCAACCCGCCAGTTGCCGGATATTGCTGACATGAGTGTGGTGGCCATGGGACTGGAATTTGAAAAAAATAAAACCAACTACCGGTATAATCCAAGAAGCGGTTTTGAATTTAAGATTAGCGGCTCTGCCGGAACAAAAAAGATAAAAAAGAATAATGAGTTAGTAGAATTGAAAGATCCCAATAATCCCGGCTTTGATTTTGAAACACTTTATGACACCGTGAAATTGAAAAGTTATCAATTAAGAATAGCCGGCTCTGTTGCAAAATATTTACCCCTGGGAAAACAAGGAACAATTAAGACGGCCATCAATGCAGGTATTTTTCAAAGTGAAAATATTTTCCGTAACGAACTTTTCCAGATTGGTGGCTATAAAACACTTCGTGGGTTCGATGAAGAATCAGAATATGTTTCTCAATACGCTATTGTCACTGCGGAGTATCGTTATCTTATTGGTTTGAATTCCTATTTTTTTGGTTTTGCTGATGGCGGCTGGGCAAGAAATACCAGCAGGATTTCAAAATACAGTCATACTTATATTGGCGCAGGGCTTGGGCTGGCATTGGAAACAAAAGCGGGCATCTTCAATCTTGCCTGGGCGGTAGGTAAAAGAGATGATACCCCTTTCAATCTGCGCCAGTCAAAAATTCATTTTGGGTTTGTAAATTATTTTTAGTTGCTACTTCTTTTTTCCACAACCAACAGTTCAATACTTTTGCATTCTGCATGAAGTATATCTATTGCCTTTTATTTTTTAGTTGTTTTGTTTCTGTTCATGCTTTTGCACAGGCAGATACTGTTGTTACAAAACAGGATAGCCTTAAAATGGATGTTATTTCTTTGATAAAAGATACAAGTGCAGTTAAAGATTCACTGCTTTTCCCGGCAGACACAACTTTAATTAAAGACAGTTTACAAAAGATAGCCGCAGATTCCTTTTTAAAAAAACCAGCAGCAAAAAATTTTACCGAAAGAAAAACTAAAGACGGGGTCAATAAAATTTTCACCGGCAAAGAATATCTTTTTTACTACCTCATTTTTTTGCTGCTGCTATTTGGTTTGCTGCGCATAGCTTTTGCAAAATATTTTAATGATCTGTTCCGGGTTTTTTTCCGCACGTCATTAAAACAAAAACAAATCAGAGAACAATTGCTGCAAACACCGCTTCCTTCGGTATTAATGAATTGCTTTTTTGTACTCTCAGCAGGCTTTTATATAAATTTTCTTCTGCTGCATTTTCATCTTTCCCTCACCGAAAATTTCTGGTTGCAATATATTTACTGCGCAGCCGCCCTTGCCTTTATTTATATTGTAAAATTTCTTGGTTTAAAAATAACCGGCTGGCTTTTCAATGTAAATGAAGCAGCTGAGGCATACACATTTATTGTTTTCATTATTTGCAAAATGCTGGGGATAATGTTGCTGCCCTTTTTGGTTTTGCTGGCGTTTACATCGGGCAATGTTTATTTCAACTCACTAGTTTTATCATGGATATGTATAGGTTTGTTATTGGGATACAGGTTTATTTTATCATACAGTGCAGCCCGCAATGAGATAAAGCTCAACCCACTTCATTTCATTTTATACATAATAGCTTTTGAAATAGTGCCCCTTTTACTTATTTACAAGTTGTTATTGTTTGTTTTATAAAAGAACTCACTAACTTTGCCCACAACTTTTAGCGAACCAGTATGGTAAAAAACGGGAAAGCTGATATTTCAGCACCAAAAGTGAAAAAGATTCTGATTACACAACCCAGGCCGGAAAGCGATAAGTCGCCGTATTTTGAGCTGTCAAGAAAATTCAGTCTTGAGCTCGACTTCCATCCTTTTATCAGGCTTGAAGCAATTCCTGGCAAAGAATTTCGCAAACAAAAAATTGAGATAGCGGCTTACACGGGTGTCATTTTTACCAGCCGCAATGCGATTGATCATTTCTTCCGCACCTGTGAGGAGTTAAAGATTAATGTATCACAGGATACCAAATATTTCTGCATTACTGAAGCGGTAGCCTTGTTTCTTCAAAAATTTATTCTTTACAGAAAGCGCAAAGTTTTTTATGGCGCTGATGGTACCAACAAGAGCATGTTTGATGTGATCAACAAACATAAAAACAACGAGAAGTTTTTATATGTATGTTCAGAAAACCAGCAGGACAATGATATATGCGGCTGGTTGAAAACAAATAACTGCGAGTTTGTACTTGGGTTTATGTACCGTTCGCAAAGCACAGATGTAAAAGAAATACTTTCAGCAAAAGAATATGATGTTATTTGTTTCTTCACACCCAGCGGGGTAAAAAGTCTTTTTGATAATATGCCTAAGTATAAACAAAACGGAACGGTGATAGGAGCATTTGGAAGCAATACTGTAAAGGCGGTAGAAGATGCAGGATTAAAACTGGAAATAAAAGCGCCTCAACCACAAATGCCAAGCATGGTTTCTGCTTTGGAACAATTTATTTTAGCCGCAAAGAAAAAATAATTTATCTTAATAAAATACAGATAGGTGCCATTACCGGCGCCTTTTCTTTTTATGCCCCATTCAATTACACGAACTTCGTTTCAGAATATTTATTTCAATGCAAAAATTTTCCAATAAACTTATTCATGAATCAAGCCCCTATTTACTTCAGCATGCACATAACCCTGTAGATTGGAATCCCTGGGGTGAAGAAGCATTGAACAGGGCTAAGCAAGAAAGCAAACCAATACTTGTAAGCATTGGTTACTCAGCCTGCCACTGGTGCCATGTAATGGAAAAAGAAAGTTTTGAAGATGAGGCTACGGCGAAAATCATGAATGAGCATTTTATAAACATAAAAATAGACCGCGAAGAAAGACCCGATCTGGATCATATTTATATGGATGCTGTGCAGGCAATATCGGGAAGCGGCGGATGGCCATTGAATGTTTTTCTTACTCCAGAGTGTAAACCATTTTATGGAGGCACCTATTTTCCACCTGTCAAAGCCTACAACAAATCCTCCTGGCAGGATGTATTGCTTGGTGTAAGCCAGGCTTTCAAAGAAAGGAGAAATGAAATAGAAGCACAGGCAGAAAATCTGACAGAACATTTGCTTCAGGCAAATTCTTTTGGATTGACAACCGCACAGCCAGATACTCTTTTTACAAAAGAAAAATTAGAAGAAGCATTTCAAAACATTATGAAATCTGCCGATAAGGAATGGGGTGGTTTTGGAAAAGCGCCAAAATTTCCTCAAACATCCGGCATTAAATTTTTGCTGCGTTATTATTATTTGTTTGGAAATAAGAATGCCTTGAATCAGTCTTTACTAAGTCTGGACAAAATGATTGATGGTGGTATTTATGATCAGGTTGGCGGTGGCTTTGCCCGATATTCAACAGATACGGAATGGCTGGTTCCGCATTTTGAAAAAATGCTGTATGATAATGCTTTGCTTGTTTCCGTTTTAAGCGAGGCGTATCAACTTACAAAACAAGACAGATACAGGCAGGTGATTGAAGAAACAATTCAGTTTGTACAAAGAGAGTTGATGTATGATGATGGTGGATTTTATTCTGCATTGGATGCAGACAGCGAAGGAGAGGAAGGAAAATTTTATGTGTGGCAATATGCTGAAGTGAAAGAAATACTTAAAGATGATGCGGAAATCTTTTGTGACTTTTTTGATATAACTCCCAATGGAAACTGGGAAGGCAATAATATTTTACGGAGAAAAAAAGGCGAAGTAGATTTTTGTACAGAAAAAAATATCTCCATTGTAAATCTGAAAAAAATAATCCAATCAGGTAAAGAAAAGCTACTTGCAAAAAGAAGTGAAAGAATAAGGCCACAATTAGATGATAAAATATTGCTGAGCTGGAACTGCCTGATGAACGCTGCACTCAGCCAGGCATTTGCTGCAACCGGCAATCACCATTACCGGCAATTGGCAATAAAAAATATGCAGTTTCTTTTGAAATCATTTTCAGGAAAAGAGCAAAAAGATTTTTTTCACACCTGTACAAAAGGAGTAGCAAAGCATCCGGCTTTTCTTGATGATTATGCCTATCTCATTCAGGCATTAATTCAGTTGCAGGAAATAACATGCGATAAAGGTTATTTGAACAAAGCAAAAGAATTAACTGAATATGCAGTTGAAAATTTTATTGAAGAGGAAACAGGATTTTTTTTCTATACTTCTTCAGGGCAAAGCGATATTCTACTTCGTAAAAAAGAAGTTTATGATGGGGCACAACCATCGGGCAACTCCATCATGGCAGATAACCTTTACCGCCTGGCTTTATACTTTGATATTCCAAAATGGAAGGAAATTGCAATAACAGTAGTTAGTTCTTTGGGAAATGCAATTGTCCGCTATCCTTCATCTTTTGGCGTATGGGCATGTTTGCTGCAGGAAATAATTGGTGGCACATCGGAAATTGCAATTGTAAACCCCAATCCTGATGACTTACATCTCAGCATATTAAATGAATACATCCCTCACAAAATTTTAATGACAACCACAATACCTGATAATAGTTTTCCGTTGTTAGTTGGCAAAAATCCTGCAGAGTCAGAAAGTATTTATTTGTGCAGCAACTATGCCTGCCATAAACCCGTTTCTTCTGTGGAGCAATTATTGAAATTAATCAGACCTGAATAATTAAAAATCAGTGGATATAAACAATATTCGAGTTTGAAACCCGTTAGAACTTTTACCTCGTAAATGTAGCTTTGCATTAATAAAAATAAATATTATCCTTGTGTTTCTATTATTTCCAAAATCTTATATTTGTCCTTTACCCTTTAAGCGTATGAAAATGAAAAATTTTTATAATTCCCTGCTCGTACTTGCAGCCATGAGTATGTTAGCCAGTTGTGGCATTCTGGGAAAAAAGAAAGACAAAGGCAGTGTATTGCCAAATGATGGTCAGGTGCATGGTATTGCTCCAGGTAGCAGATATGTTTTACCCAAACCTCCGGGCATGGTGTACATCCCACAGGGTACATTTCAGATGGGCCCAAGCGATGAAGACCCAGCTTATGCTTTCAGTGCAAGAAACCGTTCTACTTCAATCAACGGTTTTTGGATGGATGCTACAGAAATTACCAATAACGAATACCGCCAGTTTGTTTTCTGGGTTCGTGATTCAGTAGCTGCAAAAGAATTAAAATATGTAAAAACCGGCAAAGACGGAATCGAATATGTAGATCAGGTAAAAATGAAAACCCTGAAATGGAATGACCCGAAAGTGCTTGAAGCATTAGGCCAAACTAAATTGATTCTTCCTCCTGATGATAGAATTTTTGGTAAAATGGAATTAGATCCCAAACAGATGATTTACCATTCCAAAGTTTTTGATTTGAAAGAAGCGGCAAAAAGAGAAAACGCAACACAACCACGGTCAAAATTTATTGTAGAAAAGAAAACAATGATTTATCCGGATACATTATCCTGGATTAGAGATTTTTCTTACTCTTACAACGAACCGATGACCAAAAGATATTTCAGTCATCCGGCTTTTGGAAATTATCCGGTAATAGGTGTTAACTGGCACCAGGCTACAGCCTTTTGCGAGTGGAGCACACATTTTCTCAATTCATTTCTCAATTCAAAAAACCGTCCGCAGGAATCAGATTTTCATTTACCAACAGAAGCACAATGGGAATATGCTGCCCGTGGCGGCCGTTCACAATCCATGTTTCCATGGGGTAACTATTACTTGAGAAATAAAAAAGGATGCCTGATGGCAAACTTCAAACCCGGCCGGGGAAATTATCCTGAAGATGGCGGATTCTATACTGTTCGTGCTGATGCTTACTGGCCAAATGATTTCGGATTATATAATATGGCAGGCAATGTAGCTGAATGGACTTCCTCAATTTTTTATGAAGGTTCTTTTTCTTTTCAGCACGATATGAACCCCGATGTTCGCTGGAATGCTAAAGAAACCGATCCTCCATTAATGAAAAGAAAAGTTATCCGCGGCGGTAGCTGGAAAGATGTTGGTTATTACCTTCAGGTAGGCACCCGTACTTATGAGTACCAGGATTCAACCAAATCTTATGTCGGTTTCCGCAGGGTAATTGATTTACCGGCTGCTCCACAGAGAGGTAAGAAATAATTTGTTCAAAATTTCGTTTAATTTTTTTCCGGCAATAACATTAATAATTGTAAAATCTTTAATAACCTATAAAACGAGCCCGTTATGACATTTTTCAAAACCCAGAGAGGCCAGGTAGTCCTCAACTTTATTTTTGCATTTTTTGCTGGTGTGGTAATTCTCGGAGCATTATTCAAAATCCGACATTGGCCTGCAGCTGATGAAATGATCACTATTGGACTTTTGTCAGAAGTAATTGTATTTTTTGTCATGGCTTTTATGGTGCCCCCGCCCGAAGAGCCACATTGGCAACGTTATTTTCCTGACATCAATCTTCACCCTGATCTTGATCCAAACTTTAAACCAACACCGCTTACATTGCCTGGCGCTAATGGTAATCCGGCATTGACAAAATTTGAAGACATGCTTTCAGCAGCAGATATTACTCCGGCAAATCTTGGAAAACTGGGCGAGAACTTTAAAAAACTTGGTACTACTGTTGATAAAATGAGTGATGTGAGTGATGCAGTAGCGGCCACAAATGATTACTCTGCAAAAACCCGTGAAGCTGCAACAGCTATCAGCCTGATGAAAGATGCTTATACAGGCGCTGCGGGTACAATACAACATTTTAATGCAGCAGCAGAAGGCGGCAAACAGTTTCATGAGCAGGTGCAGTCGCTTACAAAAAACCTGTCTTCATTAAATACAATTTATGAACTGGAACTTCAGGATACAAACAATCATCTGAAGACTATGAATAAATTTTATTCTAACCTGGTTCAGACTTCAGATGCAATGTCGGGCAGTGTGGATGATGCTAAGAAAGCACATAACCAGATTTCAACATTGGCCGGCAACCTGGGTAAACTAAACCAGATTTATGGCAACATGCTCAGCGCAATGCAAGGCAGGGCATAAGAAAAATAAAAAAGGTTTCGTTTTATAAAAGAATCGAAATCCGTATCCGTGATTTTGTCACCATTAAGTAACCAGTCCCAAACCCCGGAATACCGGGACAAAGACTAAAAACCATAAATGTTATGGCTTTACCTCGTGAGCCCCGGCAAAAGATGATCAATATGATGTACCTGGTGTTAACAGCAATGTTGGCGCTGAACGTATCATCTGAGATCCTTAATGCCTTCAAAACAGTTAACAACAGTTTACAGCAAACAAGCGAAGTTGTTGGTGCAAATACTTCAGAAGTTATGAGTTCCCTGCTTGAAAAGAAATCTGAAGCAAGCACAAAAGCAAAAGCAGATATCTGGTATCTTAAAGCAGAAGAGGCACAAAGAATTTCTGAAAGCGTTAACTCATATATTAAGTTTTTAAAAGATTCTATTTTAAGTGAAGCAGGTGCAAATTTTGCCAAGGGAGATTCCAGTTATAAAGATGATAACCTGGATATTCCAACAAGACTGCTGGTAGATAAAGATTATGGCAGAACACTACGGAAAAAACTAACTGATATGAAGCAGGACATATTAAAAATTGACCCGCTTATAGCAGAGCATTTTGCAAAATCATTACCCATTAATCTTGATATTCCGAAAACAAAGAACAAAGGGAATAAAACCTGGGAAGCGGCCTATTTCAGAATGGTACCAACAGTTGCAGCACTTACTATTTTAAGCAAGTTTCAAAATGATGTAAAGACTGCTGAAAATAAAGTTGTTACTTTTTGTCATGAGCAGGTTGGTAAGGTTGTTCACCGTCAGGATGCATTTGCTGCATTAGCGTTAGCAAATTCAACAAACTTATTACCGGGTCAGAAATTAGAAATAACTGCTGGTGTTGGTGGATTTAGCAAAGCAGTATCTCCAGTTATTACAATTGGCGGCCAAACTGTTCAACTTGGAGAAGATGGTGCAGCGCACCTTGAACTTACAGCTCAGGGTATTGGAGCGAAGAGTGTGCCTGTTGTTATTAAATATACTGACCAGGATGGTAATGTACAGTCGATTGAAAAGAGGATTGATTATATGGTAGGGCAGTCAAATGCTGCTGTACAGCTTGATAAAATGAATGTATTGTTTATTGGTGTTGATAATCCTGTAACGGTTTCAGGTAGTGGAAGCCTTGATCAATTGAAAGTGTCTATTTCCGGAGGTGGGGGAGTTCTTACCAAAACAAGTACCGGGTACACAGCAAGAGTAAATCAGGAGACGGACAATTGTATTATAAGTGTAACTACACCGGATCAAAGAACAACACCAGTTAAATTTCGTGTTCGTACAATACCTGATCCAACACCAATGATTGGTACATATGAGAGTGGGGAAATTCCAGCAAATATTTTTACAAGGCAGGCAGGTGTCAGGGCCTTCGTTAAAAACTTCTTTTATGAAACCCAATTCAATGTAACCAGTTTCAGAATTACCGGTGATGGTACTGGATTTGATAATATTCTGGAAGCAAACAATACCGGAGCTGCCTGGAATGAAGCGAGAAAAATTATTTCACAATGCCGTCCGGGTTCATTTGTCACTATCGAAGATATTTATGCCATGGGGCCAGACGGAAGAAGAAGAAAACTTACACCACTGATTTTTAATTTGAGGTAATATTGATTTTTAATTTGAAATAATATAGCAATGAGTAAACAGCTTTTGAAATATGTAGTGTTGATTAGTGTATTGGTTAGTGTTGTCAATTTTGCCGATGCACAACGGCGTAGCAGATCAACGAGAACCACAACAACTGGCCAGGCACAGGATACTTTACCAAAACAAAATGTACAACAAAATACAAATGCTGCTACAGTGGGTCAGTATAATCCTTATGCTAATGTGCCAATCATAGTTGCTCCGCAAATAGGTGGATTTAATGACTCAAGTAAACTTTCATTAAGAAATGATGGGGCGACAGAAAAAAGCATGTTTAAAGAGAGAACTCCTTTGCCATATGAAAATTTAAGACAGGATGATGCGTTTTATACGCAACGGGTTTGGAGAGATATTGATATTCGTGAGAAAATAAACCTTCCCTTCAGGTACCAGGTAAATGATGACAATGGTGATCAACGCTTCGTAAGTATAGTTGTAAATGCTGTAAGAAGAGAATTAAAAAATGGCAATGCAATTGCTTTCAGCCCGGATGATGATCGGTTTACAACTTTTCTTGATTCTACTACATTTGAAAAAGCATTAACAGGAGGTGGTACATGTGATACAATACCTATTTATGATTTGAACGATCCAACCAAAATAGATCACTACGAGGTTGTGTGTAATCAACTTGCCCCTGATGATATTGTAAAATTCAGAATAAAAGAGGAGTGGATCTTTGACAGGGAAGCCAGCAGAATGTTTGTAAGAATTATTGGAATAGCCCCCATGAAAACAATTATGGGATTAGATAAAAAAACAGAAAGAGGTGCTACACCCTTATTCTGGATTTATTATCCTGACCTGAGGCCCACACTTGCTAAACATGAAGTT
>JANOJO010000661.1:0-3071 GCA_031418795.1 Bacteroidota bacterium
CCATTTCCAGTCGCCGGTATGATATTTCTGCGCATGGGCAGCAAGAGCCTTTTCAAATTCAAGCACTTTGTCCACTTTCGGAAAAGCTCTGAATGTACTTAAAACGTTTTTGTTCTGGCTTATTCCAAGTGTAGGAATAAGCAAAAGGAAAAGAAAAATCTTTTTCATGTTTTGATGTTTAGATTGGTGAAAAAAAAATGCAGCGTTAAAATAGGGGAGGAAAGAACACAAAAGATAAGGATAATAAAATAGTTTAAAAAAATATTTTATTAGCTTGCGTCAATGTCACTTGTCACCATTCGTATTGCTACAAAAGCGGACGCAGAACAAATTGCTGATCTCAGTCGTAAAACTTTTTATGAAACTTTTGCCACGCATAATACTAAAGAGAATATGGAAAAGTTCATGAACAAACAGTTCACGAAAAAGGATTTGATGAAAGAAGTGAGTGCATTGGGAAATATTTTTTTTATTGCCCTTAATAATGAAACTGCTGTTGGCTATGCCCGCATTCGTGAATCGCAGAACCCTGAAGAATTGGGAAAAGTTAATGCCATTGAAATAGCAAGAATTTATGCCATAAACAAAGTAATTGGTACAGGTGTAGGAAAATTATTAATACAAACCTGTATTGACAAGGCCATCGAAATGAAAAAAGAAATTATCTGGCTTGGAGTTTGGGAAAAAAATAAAAGAGCTATTGATTTTTATTTGCAATGGGGGTTTGAAAAATTTGCAGAGCATCCATTCATCCTTGGTGATGATGTACAAAATGACTGGCTTATGAAAAAAAAATTAATGCCCTCCTGAATCCGCAATAAAAAGAAACTTGCTGCCCACAAGTGCAACCTGATAAAGTACCTTCAATAAAATTGTAAAGGCAATAATATATCTCCAATATATGAGGATAAGAATCAAAATTTGTTGCATATCATCTGCCGGCGAAGCACGGATGGCTATTGATCACGGTGCAGATGCACTTGGCCTGGTAGGAAAAATGCCCAACGGCCCAGGCCCCATACCTGATTGGCTGATTGCTGAAATAGTAAAAACAATTCATCCGCCGGTTGCTTCTTTTTTATTAACAAGCGAACAATCATCTGAAGAAATAATTTACCATGTAAAAAAAGTGGATACAAATACAGTGCAGATAGTAGATGAATTGACATCCGGCACTTACCGGGATATCCGTTCTGCATTACCTCATTTAAAAATAGTGCAGGTAATTCATGTGCAAAATGAAAAAAGTATTGACGAAGCCATCCGCATTGCAGAAGATGTAGATGCGCTGCTGCTCGACAGCGGCAACCCCAAAGGATCAATAAAAACTTTAGGTGGCACCGGCAATGTTCATAATTGGGAAATAAGCAGGGAGATTGTAAAGAATGTTTCTGTTCCGGTTTTTCTTGCCGGTGGTTTGCATGCGGATAATGTTTTGGAAGCAATAAAAATAGTGCAACCATTTGGTGTGGATATTTGCAGTGGTGTACGTACAGAAGGAAAATTGGATCCTTCAAAATTATCTTCCTTCATCAAAGCTGTTCTTTCGGTTTAGGTTTTATCCTCCGGCTAACTTATTTTTGCCCCTTAAAATTTAATAACATAATGGCAAGATCAATTCCATTTCGTGAAGCGCTGCGTGAAGCAATGAATGAAGAAATGCGGCGTGATGAACGTGTTTTTTTAATGGGTGAAGAAGTAGCTGAATATAACGGAGCATACAAAGTAAGCCAGGGTATGCTGGCAGAGTTTGGCCCAAAACGGGTAATTGACACTCCCATTTCAGAGCTTGGTTTTACTGGAATATGTGTGGGTGCTGCTCAAAAAGGGCTGCGTCCGATTGTAGAATATATGACCTGGAATTTTGCCACACTTGCTTTAGACCAAATTCTCAACACAGCTTCCAAAATGCTGGCTATGAGCGGCGGTCAAATTTCTTGCCCCATTGTTTTCAGAGGGGGTAATGGTTCTGCCGGACAATTAGGCGCTCAACATTCTACAGCATTTGAATCTATGTATGCAAATATTCCCGGCCTGAAAGTAGTATCGCCAAGTAATGGGTATGATGCAAAAGGATTGTTGAAACAATCTATTCGTTATGAAGAAGACCCGGTAATCTTTATGGAAAGTGAAGTGATGTATGGAGAAAAATGTGAAGTGCCGGAAGAGGAGTATTATATTGAATTGGGAAAAGCGGATATAAAAAAGCAGGGAAGGGATGTAACCATCGTATCGTTTAATAAAATGATGAAAGTAGCGCTTGGCGCTGCTGATGAATTGGAAAAAGAAGGTATCAGCGCCGAAGTAATTGATCTCAGAACCATCAGGCCGCTTGACTGGATGACCATTCTTGAATCTGTAAAGAAAACAAACCGGCTCGTAATTGTAGAAGAACAATGGCCGTTTGCTTCCATATCTTCAGAAATAACTTACCAGATACAAAAAGAAGGATTTGATTATTTGGATGCACCTATTCGCCGCATTACTGCTGCTGATGCTCCTTTGCACTATGCACCAAATCTTGTAGCATTAGCATTACCAGATATATCAAGAACTGTAAAGTTGGTAAAAGATGTTATGTACCAGAAAAAATAAAATGTTTACTCATAAACTAAACCGCATTTTCTTACAGGAAATGCGGTTTTTTTTATTTTTTATTGTTTTAAAATAGTGGATAAAAAAATAATTCAATTGTATTGCAACCTTTTGAAATATTATCCGCATCTTCGTCTCGGTTTTTCATAGGATATTGGATTTTACAACGAGGCTGGGTTTCTACCCGGCCTCTATTATTGTAAAATTCATTCCCGTTGCAGAGACAGGATATAACTGATCTTTTTTTTGTTATTCTATTTATTGCAAGGAAACAGGACATGCCCTGTCTTTGAACAAAAACAAACCACACCAAATCACCATCGTTTCAAATCACCATTATCAAATTCCCATTGCGGGGTTATTAACGGGTACATTTCGTTGATGCTATACCAGGGATTCAATTCATTGTTTACCGGGTTTTTTAAAATATGAATATCCTGTGCCGGCATATAACCCTGCGCCAGCAGAAATATTTT
>JANOJO010000662.1:0-3058 GCA_031418795.1 Bacteroidota bacterium
CGGCTTTGGAACTCGCGGCACTCCGGGGGCTCGCATTGGCACGGAATGGAAAAGCAACCACATCTGGCTTCGCAAGTCATTCGAACTTAAGGAAGTTCCTGCAAAACCAGCCCTGTTGATCCATCATGATGACGAAGCGGAAGTCTTCATCAATGGTGAATTGGCAAATACGAGTGGCTTGGGGGATTTGTTTTTTTCAGTGAATCATACGTTTGATACAAAAAAGAAATGGCAAAAATCTTTTGTAGTTGGTTTGAAATTTCCATTGGACGGAAGTAACATTTCAAAAAACGGAATTCAGCTGCCAATGCCGTATCAAACAAGTTTAGGTACAACCGATTTGGTGCTTGCCATAAATTATTCACGTAAGGCATTTGGTGCTACACTGGCAGTACAGCAACCATTGAGTTCAAGTAATGCGAATAAATTTTTACCCGGCGATTATCCATCTCAGCCATTAGCATTGAAGTACTGGCCGACGAATAATTTTTCAAGAAAAGGAGATATTGTCGGAAGGGTATCATATAGTTTTAAAGCCGGTGAAAAGTTTTCTATTCGCCCAAGCCTGTTGGGTATTTATCATGAAGCAAATGATACCTATGTTGATAATAGCGAAAACAGGAGGCCCATTTATAATTCAAAAGGGCTTACACTGAACGGCGTAGTATTTCTTAATTATAAATTAAAAAGCGGAAATGGTTTTGAACTTTCATTCGGTACGCCATTTATTGTAAGGGACCAGCGACCCGATGGTTTGACAAGGAAATTTGTGGCTTCGCTGGAGTATCTGTTTAGTTTTTAAAGCCCCATCCTGACCTTCCCTGAAGGGGAAGGCCATCAATGCGCAGCCCTCGCTTATTTGTGAACTCCGATAAACCCCGAAGGGGTTTAATATTAATAGCCCCGGGTTTTAACCCGGGGAATATAAAAATGTATTGCATCAGAGTTCCGTAGGGCAATGTCATTAAGTTAAGGTTTTAATTGCCCCGTCTTTTAAGACGGGGTTATAATTTAGCTATTGAAAATGATTTGTTTTGCCCCATAGGGGCAAAACAAAACATTCATTCTTTTTTTTATCACTGTCCGCCAATCGGCGGGCAGTGCAATTCAAATTGCATTCCTTAACTTAATGACATTGCCCGATGGAACTTTCAGTTATTCAATATTTTTTCCAGTACTGCATTTTTCAAAATCTCATGGCCGCCTTCAAATATGGTGATATTGATTTTCCGGGAGGCATTTTGATAATGAATTTTCCTGGTATCAATTTTTCCTGCTGATTCTTTTCCATGTAATAGTTGTTCTTTAAGCATTGCAGCAGCATCTGCATCTGATACATATTTCGCAGCATCTTTTACTTTTGCATCGGTAAGCAGTTTGTTATAAAAATTAATTGATTGGGAAATGGGAACCGAACCGGTATAGCCATCATGAATGCCGGCATAAATCTGCAGCACACTCTTTTTTCTTTTCTTAACCGGTGTTTTCCAATACAATGGTGAACGGTCTTTTGCTTTTTGTTCATTAAAAGTTTCTCCGGCTTCGGTGCATTTAATAATATCCTGTGCATACCTGTTCTTGCGTTCTGCCGATTGCCGGTACCAGGCGCTTAAATCAGAAATGCCGCACCAGGCGGAAAAACTGTGAATGGTATGGCGGCTTTTCATATACATGGCAAAACTGGCGTAACCACCACCGCTATGCCCTATTATATAAATTCGTTTGGCATCCACATTCATATTCTTCAGCGCCCAGTCAATTGCCTCATCAATATCTGCAATTACATAATCGCTGCAACAGGTTTTCGGCTGATTGTTTACTCCCCTGAAATTTGGAAAAATAAAATTCCAGTTTTTTGCACGGGTATGCTGTGCCATCATATCGGTTTGCGAGTGGCTGCTGTTACTCCATGTATGAAGCTCCACCACAAGTGGCTGCGGAACCGCCGATGTGGATTTATCGTAATAAAAAACTTCTGCATTATTATCTAACGAAGAAAAGATACTGTCTTTCTTAAGAAAGTCGGGGCGTTGTGCTTCTGCAATATGGCTAAGCAGTAAAATAAAAATTACACTAAGACAGTATTTTATTTTCATTATCCTGGTTTTTAACATGGAGAAGGACTATTATTTAATTTCAAAAAGCACCATATTTATTTCTTCTTTTCCCAAAACAGAAAAATAAAATGATGTGCCGGGTTTTATATATAAATATTTTCCATTCTTTATTTTAAATAATTCTTTTCCTTTTGCATTGTTGAGAATCACCCCTTCGCCTGAAACCAATTCTGCAATCATGGGCCCGCGGTCTTTAATAATTTGTTTGTTAAATGATGAATTGGTTAATTTATAAGCAACCACTCTTTCATTTTCAAACAAAACAGTAAATGGTAAAGCTTGTTTCCAGCTTAAAGTATCATACGATGAAAGTATTTCAACATCAGTAACATGAAATGGAACAGTATCGCAATTGCCAACGCGGTGAATTAATGTATCCCGGAAAAATGAACGGTACCATGAAAAACCTGCAACAGATTTATCTTTCACCCAAACAGCGCCTTTTATTTGTGACACATAATTTGTACTGGAGAAATAAAGAAAAACAGATGGTGTTGAATGAATATGAAACAAACTGGTGTCGCCGGGCTGCATCCACACATCCAGCAGCCGGATATATTTATTTTCTAAAACATTTTTGTGCAAAGGTTCTTTGCTTACCTGTACCTGGGCAAGTATTGATGTTTGAATAAGCAGAGTGAGGAACAACATTAAAAACTCCCAGAAATAATGGGTCCATTTTTTCCTGCCCCGGTGTCCTGAGTTTGTCGAAGGATCGGGGTCGGCAGAGTGAGAGTGGTGTACTTCCATCTTTATCAATTAATATTATATTCCTTTGTTACTAATGCCAGTGTTTCATTAGCCAGTTTTCTTTCTGACATATTATCTCTGATGTATTGCAGGTAAAGTGTTTTTACCTGGATTATATATTTTAATAAAATTTTTTTATCTGTATCTGCAAGCTTTAAGATGGTAATATCTGAAGGCAAGTCCATACGACC
>JANOJO010000663.1:0-7160 GCA_031418795.1 Bacteroidota bacterium
GCCGCTGATTGATTTTCTTTTTTATATAATTACGTAACCAATCTGTACGAAGCAGCCAATTGAAAAGTGACTGTACCTTTAATATTGTATAAGTTTTTTTTGAGATGCCGGTATAAGTTTCTATATCTGGTATGCCGGTAGTAAAATGCGCAGTGGAAATATCACCCCACGGAATACTCATCACAAATAATTTTTTTATTCCTCCAGGCAATCCGGTATATCCATGGGAGCCTGTGGCAAAGTCAATCCACATTCCTTTTTGTCCGAGTGCTGCACGGATTATTTTTCCTTTTTTTCTTACAGCACCACCTTCTCCTAATTTAGTAGCCATCGTAGTAGCAGTGCCATGAGACAATCCACCACCTATAGTTGCAAATGCAAGTTTAAGAGAAACTGCATCGGGTAATAATTTTTTTAATTGCAGGGCTATACAATCCGTAGGCACTACATCAAAACCAACACCGGGCAACAACATGATGCCGGCTTTTTTTGCAGCCTCATCATATCGTTTTATCATTTCAAACACAGCAATGTCGCCGTTAATATCTAAGTAATGAGTGCCGGTTTGCAAACAGGCTTCTAACATTTGATTTGCTGTAAATTGAAAAGGGCCTGCTGCATGAATTACAACTTTTACTTCTCTTAATGCCGCCTGCAAAGCAACAGTATCATTGAGATCAAAAATTCTGTAAAATAGCCCGAGTTTGCCGGCAAGAGGTTCAATCAATTCTTTTCGCCTGCCTGCAAGGATGGGTTCCAGGTGATATTGTTTTGCATACCGGGCAATTAATTCGCCGGTATATCCATTGGCGCCGTATAACAGAAAAGTATTCGATTGCATAATGAAAAGTACAAAAGAAGAACGAGATTTTTTTTACAGGCTTTTGCACCGATGTAATAAGTAAGCCCTATTATATATTTAGTGCTGTTAAATATAATGCCTTATATGGAACAAGTGAAAATTTAAAAGCTTCGCTGTATTTCCAATCCTCTTCAGTGCACAAGAAATTAAAAAGATTAACTGACATTATTTTTCAATAACCTCTCTATCATTTTCCTTAAAGTACCGGCCTTTTGCAAAGCAATGATATATTCTTCTTCAGAACCAATAGCTTTTAATTCAAATATTTTTTGCAATACTTTTTTTAACCCCTTATTGCCCCGCAACTCTTTTTCATTATTTAGAAGAAGAATACTCCAGTTTTTCAAAACATACTGAAGATTCATTTCCTGGTAATTTTTAAATTGTAATAGTACAGCAAGTTTCTTAGTTGCAAATTCTTCGGCCGGTTTGCGTTTATTGTTGTACTTCTTTTTCAAAATGCCGGCATAAGCCCGGCTGAGATCTGTGGCATCAAACTGTACTGCATTTTTTTGCATAACTAATTCCAGTCTTGAATCAGCTAATTTTTTTAAGACGGATGCAGGCGTACGATACCCTTTTATAGATTTTATTTTCTTTGCTTCATCTGCTGCTATTATCTTTTGTTCATCGCGGATGGGGCGAAAACCTGCATGATAGTAAATCCAGAATGCACCGGAATTTATTCCATCACTGTTGTCCTTTCCGATTTGATAAGGATCGGTACTGAAACGTTTTAAATTATATACTCCACGGTGAAGTTTTAATACCTGTTCAAAAATATATTGTGACTCGCCACCACGGTAAGCTGGAAAAATATTCAGACCAATGCGGGCACTGTCAAACAATATCCACGAGCCTGCATAAGCAACCGGTAATCCATTTTTAAAAACTACATAACCCATGTAGCTGTCGATAGGATGTCTTCTTTCCGGCACCATTCCCATCAATGCCACAGATAGTCCCCGGGGCAACTGGTAATAAGTAATTAATTGTGCTGATGTAAAAGTGATTGGATCTATTTCCCGCAGGTGGCGTACAAGTATCATCCTGCTGCAATCAATGATTTCCGATGCCTCTTCCTTATCAAGATAAACTTTTGCAGCTTTTATACCTTTTATATGCCGGATGATTTTTTTCTTTAACAGTGAACGATGATGATAAATTTTAATTAATGAACCGGGCAGGCAATCATGTGAAGTAAAATCAATTTCAACATTTATACCAATTGCAGACCAAAGCTCATCCTTTACTTCCGGTCGAATATCAGTTTCATCAAAAACTGCAATCAGGCGATCCAGTAAGTCTTCATCTTTTTTCATTGATTTTTTCAGCCAGGATCTCCAGCCGGCATTACCATCCTGCAATATTTCTGATTCTACTTTGGGCATTACTACTGAAAGGATAAATTGAATTTGCGCTTCACCTGCTTCAAAGGAACTGATCCGGATATTTTTTTTATAGGTTGCCCGCATCCATTTTGTCATTTCAAAACTGTATGCAGCACATAACTGGGTATTCGTTATACCTGAATTGTATAAACTATCTTTTAATTTTTTATGAGCCTGGATAAATAAATTCAGGTGTTGTAATAATAGGGAAGCCTGCGTATAAATTTGTTGATTATCAGGATAAGCAATCAGGAAAAGTAAAGTGCTGTGAAGTAATTGTGTTTCTTTTTTACCTGTCAGTTTTTCATGGCTTAAAGCTTCAAGTAGAATTAGTTTTTGCGGGGAATATTTCATCCCATAACTGTTGCGGATAGAAAAAAGCTGAGATATCAGTTTGCCAGATTTACCCATTCATATACTATTATTCGTAAAAAGTATAACTATCCTGTAAACGAAAATAAATCTTTCAGCTTTAATTACATTTTTAATATGGCTATAGGCTACTTATATCAGGTTCTGTACTGAATTAAAGATTAATTGCAAAAAAAGCAAAAAACTCCTCATCTACCTGTTGGAAATTCCTGGGAAGAAGAACAATTGAAAAAAATAAAGGCAATCAGAATGATAAAAATAGAATGCAGAAAAATCAAAAACCATAAATGTCATTCCTGAATTTTATTTAGCTTTTTTGTTAAAAACTGTTTTTAGCTTTTGCGCCAGTTTGAAAGCTCCTTTTTGTAACGTTAATTCCAATTGATGCCCGCCTTTTTCTGATAGCCGGCGACTCAGGTAACCTGCGCCTATTTCTATAATATTTGTAAGCATACTGCCTTCGCCATGTTTTGTTTGAAAACCATCACGGGGTTTATCTTCCCTGATATTTTTTACCGAGAAATCTTTTTTCAGGTTATTCCATTTCCTGCTGATTTGCTTCTCCAGTTCAATCTGTTTTAACCGGAGCCTCATTTTCTCGTACTGAATATCTTTTATTTGTTTAATCTTCTTCATCTTCTTTTTCTTTATCAAACATTACGAGTATCAGCATATTCATAATAGGCTTACGATGCCACCGGTCTTTGGAAATCCATAAAATAAAACCAACCAGTAATACAATACCCGACATAATTAAAAATCCAAGCCAGGTATTATGCAGCCATTCCCCGATAACTAAAGCAGCTGCCCCGCAAAGCAAAACGAAAAATAAAAAAAACACCAAGGCCACCACAAGAAAAGCAATCATGATTGCAGCCACCTGTGAAATTTTTTCTGCAACTGACAGTTTTAATTGCGCCAGCCTTGTGTTTGTATATTCCTTTAGCTGATCTGCGAGGGATTCTATTTTTTCAAAATCTTCTGACATATACTTTTCTTAATACCTGAATTATCCGGTTATCAGGCTTCCTCCATTTCACCATTGGCATTGCTCAATTCTTTTTGAAGTTTTTGTTTCCCTGCTTTTATCTGGCTGTTAAATCTCTCAACCAATTTTTTGCTGCCATCGTTGATTTTTTTCCTGGTCTCTGCACCTTTTGCAGGCGCAAATAAAACCCCTAATAAACCACCTATTGCAACCCCTGCACCAAGGGCTATCAATATTTTTGAAGTGTTTTTCATACCCTTAAATTTAAATGTGATTAAATAATACTTTATCATTTCAAATATAACTACATCCCCGGTTGTAAATAATGAGCTACTTCATACTTCCAAATGACAGTAATCAATATAGTTACTTTGAGTTTTCCTGAAATTGAAATTTAATATTTTCAGTACCCGGATTATTCAGGTGTTTTATTTTCTATAAACTCATTGGAATAAATCCGGAATATAAGAATGATGTAGTTGACCAGCAGTGGCCCGAAAATAAGACCAATAAATCCAAAAAGTCCTAATCCAACAATAACACCCAGCACCGTAACAACAGGATGAATATGTCCCATTTTTTTCAGCAACGTAATCCGGGAAAAATAATCAGCATTACCTGTTTGATATAATTATTAATGCCACTCATTTATTACACGAATTGCAATTTAATATGAGAAGAATCAAATAACCGATGACAGCACTCAATGGCAAAGCTGATACCAGTCACACAAAGGATAAGAAGTTATAAATGTAATTTAAAATGCAATTTTTCCAATGCCTGTGCTGAAAATGATTTTTAAACATCCCGTATTCTATTTTTCACTAACTTTCCATTATCTAA
Source organism: Bacteroidota bacterium (assembly GCA_031418795.1). Lineage (GTDB taxonomy): Bacteria > Bacteroidota > Bacteroidia > Chitinophagales > Chitinophagaceae > VBAS01. The sequence continues at coordinate 4,457 of JANOJO010000663.1, forward strand.
ATCAAAAAACCATGGAAGAAAATAAAAATGTACAACAGGAAACTCCAAAAAAAGAAACCCTGTTGGATAAAGCTGAAAATGTAATTGAAAATTTAAGCGAGAAAGCCGAAAAAGTATGGGATAAAGTAGAAACCGGGGCGGAAGACCTCATGAAAAAAGCTAAAAGTGGTGAACTAAAAGACATGGCAAAAGAAAAATTTGAAGAAGCAAAAGCAGGTGCCGAAGAACTTTGGAATAAAGCCAAAAGCGGTGAACTAAAGGATAAGGCAAAGGAAAAATTTGAAGAAGCAAAAACAGGTACCGAAGAAATTTGGAATAAAGCTAAAAGCGGTGAACTTAAAGACAAGGCAAAGGAAAAATTTGAAGATTTGAAAGAAGATGCAACCGAACTCTGGAACAAGGCAAAGAATAGTGAGTTTGCCGGAAAGGCCAAAGAAAAATTAGAAGAACTGAAAGAAGATGCCAAAGAGATATGGGATAAAATTGCAGATAAATTTGATGGGGACGAAATAAAAAAAGCAACTCCTCCTGAAGAAGGTAGTAAATAAGTTGATGCTATTGAAGCGGCCAGGTGCTTCTACCCTGTTAGTTTAATGAATATTATATAAAGAAATTTTTTGCAATATCCTGAAACCTGAATTAGCGGTTCAATGACCCTGATCTGATTATTTCTTACCGGAAATTCTCCGTTCCAATTTTATGATAGTTAATTATTTCTTTGTAATTTGTTACAGACTTTAATTAGTTTTTGAAATACCGGAATTGAATAAAATCAGTTTAAAAACAGATTAAAGTCATGTTATTTAAAGAATAGCCAACCTAACTTTTCAAAAAATATATTTTATGAAGCACTATCACATCGTCTCCCGGATAGCAATTTATTTACTGTCTGTAGTATTAATTATTTTTGGAATTTTTCATTTCCAGCACCCGCGTGATGTGATGGTATATGTACCGGCATCACTTATTGGAGGTATTACCTGGTCTTATGTGGTTGGTGCTGCTTTTATTCTGGTTGGATTATCATTTTTAACCAACCAGTTTGTAAAATTTACTGGTTACATACTCGCGGCCTTATTGATTTTTTTCATTTTGAGTATTCATTTACCTAATTATCTGAATGCGGGTATGGAAGAAACAAAGCAACTTGCTTTTATTAACATTTTGAAGGATGCTGCAATTACCGGCTTTGCTTTGCATATAGCAGCAGGCGCCCATCATCAGCATTTCCATCTTGAAGAAAGTGATTAAATAACAATTTTGGATTTTCGAATGATACCATAAAATATCATGTTATGCCGGTGCGAAGTTTTTAAATGCAGAGTACCCGGTAAAAAATAACTTAATTATTGATTGTTATTTGCAAAACCAGAACTTGAAACAGGAGAATTATTGATTACCAAAAAATCAGCAGAGGCTCCATACTGCCTGATAAGTTCGCTGTATTTTACTTTAAGGCTACGCTTAAAATTGCCGAGGTAACCGGGCTTGGGTATTCTTGCCCTGTCCACCGGTACAGCTTCAATAAGATCGTTTCCTATATACATCATCAGTTGCATGGTAATATATTATACTACAAAAAAAATCAATTTCTTTTTTTAGTGCAATACCAAATAGTACTCTATTTTAAAAGTAAGTTTACGAAAGCGATGCAGCGGATACCGCAGCCGGGTACACAGCATTCAACTCATTAATCATTATCTTTCCTTTTCAAAATAATTTTTTACAAATGGACAATTCAAAAGACCTGCGCCTTGCCGTATTAATTGATGCCGATAATATTCCTCACCGTCTTATTGGTGGCATACTGGAAGAGATAGCCAAGTACGGAGTGCCTACTTTCAAACGCATATATGCTGACTGGACAAAACCACATGTTGCCAACTGGAAATTGGTTTTGCTTGATCATGCAATTACTCCCATACAACAGTACAGTTATACAACGGGAAAAAATTCTTCCGACTCTGCACTGATTATTGATGCGATGGATATTTTATACACCGGTCGTGTGGATGGGTTTTGTGTAGTGAGCAGTGACAGTGATTTTACAAGACTGGCGACAAGGCTGCGTGAAGCCGGCATGAAAGTATTTGGAATGGGCGAACAAAAAACCCCGTCACCATTTCGTGCTGCCTGCGATAAATTTATTTATATAGAAATACTGGAACATCAGGAAGCAGGCCCCAAACAAATAAAACTTTCTGACCTGCGCAAAAAAGAAAAAGTAATAAGTAAAGCAGATAAAAATTTAGTAAGTCTGATTACTTCAAGCATCAATGATATTGCAGACGAAAACGGCTGGACATTTTTGGGTGAGCTTGGTAACCTGTTGCTGAAGAAGCGTCCTGATTTTGATCCCCGTAATTATGGGTTTGAAAAATTATTGCTGTTGATTAAAAGCCTCGGCCATTTTGAAATAGATGAAAGAGAAACAGGCAGAAAAAATGTAAAACTGGTTTATATAAGGGTGAAATAAAAGTTTGCTTTTTTTTATTTATCTCATGTTTTGTGTCTATAATTCAATTACCTTTCTAATCTGCTAAGCTATCCATGTAAATTCTCCCGGTAATGCCCTCTTATTTAATGTGATGTTTTTTAAGTTATTCATTTAATTCAGTTTCATTTTTCACTTTGAAACTCTAACTATATTTTTTAACCAAAACAAACACACACATGAAAAAGTTTCTTTTCCTGTTGCTCATGG
>JANOJO010000664.1:0-4505 GCA_031418795.1 Bacteroidota bacterium
TGGCACAGGATATATGTTTATAAAAAATCAACTGGCGCCAGTGGTGGGTACTATATGTATGGATATGACGATGATTGATGTAACTGAAATACCCGGAGTAAAACAGGGCGATGAAGTAATAATATTTGGAAAAGAACTTCCCATACAAAATCTTGCTGATTGGGCCGGCACTATTCCTTATGAAATAATGACCGGCATATCGCAGCGTGTAAAGAGAGTTTATTTTGAGGAGTGATAATACTTTAACAGATTAGTAGTGGTACACCCGATAGCTATCAGGTTTGAATTTATTTTAAAATCATCAATCCGTCGGAGTCTTGTCATTCCTGTAGAAGTTAATGATTCATTAAATTTAATAACTCTAAGCGAGGAATCTCATAGAGTTGTTAAAGTTTGAGATTCCTCAACTATTTTTTCCTATTACAGGATGTGTCTTAAATTCACCGTTTTCGGAAAGACAAGACTCTGATAGTTCGAAATTTCAAACTGACCCACTATTAATAAATTTGAGTTTTAAACTCCAGAATCGAATCACTTATATTTGTCAACTAAAAATAGAAGATTGAAACTAAGAAAAGTAGTCATATTAATTGCACTCATTATCATCATTGACCAGGTATTAAAAATCTGGATAAAGACCAGCTATCCCACCGGTAAAGTAAACGAGATAGTTCCCTGGTTTCATTTGCATTTTATAGAAAATCCCGGCATGGCCTGGGGCTGGAAATTTGGAAATGAAACCGGCAAAGTTGTACTTACACTTTTCCGCATGGCTGCTGTTATTTTCGGCACCTGGTATTTGGCTAAAATTGTAAGACAACATTATCACAGAGGATTTATAGTTTGTGCTTCTCTTATTTATGCCGGCGCATTGGGCAATCTTATTGACAGTATGTTTTACGGAATGGTTTTCGACAAGGGCCTTCATTTTGATGCGGTGGCAAAAGATTATTTCCCTTATATGGGAGTAGCCAATTTTTCTACAGATGGTTATTCATCCTTTTTACACGGTAGCGTGGTGGACATGCTTTATTTCCCCATTTTCGATACTACACTTCCATCATGGTTTCCATTCTGGGGTGGCCAGGATTTTGAATTTTTCAGTCCTATCTTCAATATTGCCGATGCTTCAATAAGTATTGGCGTGATTACATTAGTGCTTTTTCAAAAACGATTTTTTAAAAAACACAAACCAGATGAAACTTTTGACACTGTGGAAACCAGTGCTGTTATAAGTGATAATACACAGGTGCAATAATTTTTAACAGGCTTGATTTTTGCTTTACTCTCTGGCAAAAATGAATTACTTTCATATTTACAAAATACTCCCATGAAGACAATAACTAAACTATCATTTTTACTTACACTGTTTACAGTGCTTTTTTTTGCATGCAAGAAAGAAGTAAGTTTTGAACAGGGAAACTCAAACGCATCTGTTGGTTCACTGCAGGCAGATGGTGGAGGCGGTTGCCTGGGCGCCGTGGTTTCAGGTACTTATTATAAGGACACAACATTAAATGCCTCACATTTTTCCAATGTAAATGTTAGTGTTGATACCGCCGGCAGTTATACAATTACAACCGATACTATTCAGGGATATTATTTTAATGCAAGCGGAAATTTTTCTGGAACGGGTACACAAGTAGTAAAACTTACCGGCAAAGGCAAACCCTTATCAGCCGGCACACATATTTTTACAGTAAGATATAATGGTACTTTTTGTGAATTTTCAGTTACAGTTACTGTAGCCACAGGAGGTTCCTCTGCATTTACTGTAAACTGTACAAGCCCGGTAATTAGTGGCACATACATGGTAGGTACTGCGCTTACCGCAGCCAATATGGTTACACTGAATGTGACAGTAACAGCCATTGGTACATGGAGTGTTTCCACAGCGCCGTCAGTTAATGGAATTACTTTCAGCGGATCGGGTACATTTACTTCAACCGCTGCCGGGCAAACAATTATATTAACCGCCACTGGCCAGACACCGGTTGCCAGCGGCACAAATAGTTTTACAGTAACCGGGGGCACCGGCACTTGTAATTTCCCGATTACATTTACTGCTTTGCCAGATTATTTTCCAAGGACAACAAATAGTAACTGGAGTTATGAATATGATAGCGACCTCAACGACTCCATACTTGTCCAAGTAATTTCGCCAACACATACAGCCGGTGCAAATACCTACAAAATTTTTATGTACACAGATGATGTAACATTTGGTTTTGACACATTAGGTTATTACAGGAGGGCAAATGCAGATTATTTTGAATGGGGGGATTTGAGTTGGGGAATCTTTGATGTTCCCACCAGGGGGGAATATATTTTTTTGAAAGACAATCAGACTGTAGGCACAACATGGAATTCGCCTCAATTTTCAGGGCCTTATACAGATCAATTTGGTAGTACCACTACTATTACACTGAGATGGGAGCTTTCCATTGTTCAGCAAAATGCAAATGTTACTGCAGGTCCTCTCAATACTAATTATGCAAATACAATTGAAGTAAGACAGGAGTTAAGACTATTAGTTGGCTCAAACTGGATACTCCAGTTTTACTTCAGGAATTATTATGCAAGAGACAAAGGGCTTATTAAACAGGATGGTTTTGATAATACGAATACTTTAGTTTATGAGCAAGAAGTAAGAAGGTTGGTCATTTATTAAACGGATAAAACATTTCATAAAAAAAAGCCCTGCATTAATTGCGGGACTTTTTTATTGTAAGAGGATAAGGGTTATTCGTAACTGGCAAACCATTCGCTTTCGCTTTCTTCTATATTATCAGGTTGTATATTAGTTTTAGCATTTGCTTCATTAATTGCCTGTTCATGCTGGGCATTCGTCATCGGTAAAACTTTTGAATGGACAGACTTTTTAATACTATTATTTCCTTTGCTGTAAATGTGTAAGTAAGATTTTTTTTCTTCTTCAGGAAGATTCAATGCTTTTAAAGGATAAGCAGAAAAATAAAAATTTGGAAGATGGTTATTTTTCATAGTGGTTGGGTTTTTGAATGATGTTTTCATAGCCTTAAAATTGGAAACGTTAAAGTAGAAACTTTATGTTGCAGCCCATAAGTAATTTTAAAAACAAAGGCAGGGATTTTTACCCTGCCTTTCAACGTATATTTTCGATTTTAAGATTATCCTCCTTCGCCGGGTCAATTTAGTTTGAGATACTTCTCCGCCTATGGCGGATCGGTATTACGGACTCAAATCATTTGAAGAAAGCTACGGAGTTCAGGTCAAATCTTTCCCACCATATTCGCAGGCACTACCCATTCATCAAACTGTTCAGCAGTTACATAACCAAGTTTTACTGCCATCTTTTTTAATGTTGTTCCTTCCTTATGTGCCTTCTGTGCAATCTCTGCTGCTTTATAATAACCAATCTTTGTATTCAATGAAGTAACCAGCATCAAAGAATTGTCAACATGCTTTTTTATATTTACTTCAATAGGTTCAATACCCACGGCACATTTATCATTGAAAGAAATACAACCATCGCCAATCAGTCTCGCACTATGCAGGAAATTATAAATCATTACCGGTTTAAATACATTTAATTCAAAATGCCCGGTGGCCCCGCCAATATTTATTGCCACATCATTTCCCATCACCTGTGCTGCGATCATCGTTAAAGCTTCACATTGTGTTGGATTTACTTTCCCCGGCATGATGGAAGAACCGGGTTCATTGTCAGGAATAAATAGCTCACCAATACCGCTTCTGGGCCCACTGGATAATAAACGGATATCATTTGCAATTTTCATTAAACTGACTGCAACAGTTTTTAATGCACCATGTGCTTCTACAATTGCATCATGCGCAGCCAAAGCCTCAAATTTATTTTCTGCTGTTACAAAAGGAAGACCAGTCAGCTTTGCAATTTGTTTAGCAACATTGTTTGCATATTTCGGTGGCGTATTTATTCCGGTACCAACAGCAGTACCGCCTAATGCAAGCTCACTTAAATGTGATAAAGTATTTTTAATTGCTTTCAATCCATGATTCAATTGAGAAACATATCCGCTGAATTCCTGGCCAACCGTAAGTGGAGTCGCATCCATGCAATGTGTTCTTCCAATCTTCACCAGCTTCATATATTTTTTACTTTTCTTCGCCAGAGTATCTCTCAGTTTTTTTATACCGGGTATAGTTGTTTCCATTAAAATTTTATACGCAGCAATATGCATCGCTGTAGGAAACGTATCGTTGGATGATTGTGATTTATTCACATCATCATTGGGATGAAGAAACTTTTCCTTGTCAGTCAGCTTGCCGCCTTTCAATACATGACCACGGTAAGCCACTACTTCATTTACATTCATATTGCTTTGTGTACCGCTGCCTGTTTGCCAAACCACCAATGGAAAATAATCATCCAGTTGTCCTTTTAATATTTCATCACAAACTTTTCCAATCAGTACAGATTTATTTTTTGGTAAAACACCGGCTTCATTATTGGTGATAGCTGCCGCTTTTTTCAGGTAAGCAAA
>JANOJO010000665.1:0-2192 GCA_031418795.1 Bacteroidota bacterium
ACCTGCTGAGTAAAGGTGTAGCACAAAGCAGAATTATTGTTGCAGGCTGGGGCAAAACAAGACCCGTAACTTCAAATGCCAATGCAAACGCAAGAGCCCAAAACAGGAGGGTTGAAGTGGAATTGTATTTAAGATAAGAGATTAAACTAAAAACAGACTTTCAATAAAAAATGCGATCATTTCTTATAAGTAGCCGGGATAGGGAAATCAATTTGTGAAGTAAAAGTTGCTGTGATTAAAATCCCGATTTAAAAAACACTGTCATCTTATAAATGACAGTGTTTTTTGCATTATAAAGAAGGATGTGTGAATGATATAACTTATTTCAAAAATTGTGTAATGCTCATCCGGGCATGGTCGCTTACATTTGATTTTACTAATTATTATAATCACAATCAAAATCAAAAAAAATGAGTTCAAACCAGGTATTATTAGGTGTATTAGCAGGCGCTGTTGTTGGCGTTACTTTAGGAATTTTATTTGCCCCGGATAAAGGTTCAGATACCCGGAAGAAAATTTCTAAAAAAAGCAGTGATTTCCTTGACAGTGTCACTAAAAAATTTGAAAAGATGAAAGAAGATGTCTCTGCCTTTGCTAAAGATGGGAAGTCAAATGCGGAAGAATTTGAAGCTTAATGAGTACCGCAAAGAATTGAATGATGTGCCAGGCAAAGTCAACAGGCAATGATCAACAGACCGGCGCCTGATGATTATGGTATCTTGTTGATGCACATACAAAAGTTAAAATTAAAACCATGGAAACCACGGCGAGCTTAATTAATTCATTAGTTGAAAAAGCTGAAGCATACAGCAAAACCACTTTCGAGCTTTCAAAGCTCAAATTATTGGAGACTACAACACATGTGGTGACGTCAGCAGTTTCACGGCTTGGCGTCATCATTATGTTTTCCCTGTTTGTGATTGTTTTGAGCGTAGGCATTTCTTTGTTGCTGGGTGAACTGCTCGGCAAGTCTTATTATGGTTTTTTTATTGTTGCAGCATTTTATTTTGTCGCGGGAATAGTGATGCATTTTTACTTTCGTACATGGATTAAGAAACCCGTCAGTAATTCAATCATTAAACAAGCCCTACAATAAGGCATATCATGCAAAAAATTAATTCAGCAATTAGACTTAGAGATGCCATTCTTCAATTGGAAAGCAAGCAAACTGAAGAACGGAAATTGTTGAAAAAACAATTTCATCTCGCTTATGAAAGCATAAAACCAGTCAACCTTATCAAAGGCGCTTTTAAAGAAGTAGCTGAATCGCGGGAGTTAAAAGATAATATTTTAAACACTTCTGTTGGCTTGGCTGCTGGTTATGTCTCCAAAATATTATTTGAAGGAACTTCAAAGAGCCCGATTAAAAAAATTCTGGGCAGTGTTTTAATGTTTGGCATTACAAACCTGGTCACAAAAAATCCCGAACCCGTTAAATCACTGGGAAAGAAATTTTTGGAAATTATCAGGAGCAAGTCAGCTGACAGTGTGAATGGAGTTGGTAACAGCCAAACTAAGTAAACATTTCCCGGAATTCAAATGAATATGCCCTTTAAATTGCCTTTCTATGCAAAGGCATCCCTCCTGCTGATCGGGCTGCATGTCTTTATCAGCATGCCGTTCATAGCTCAGGATATAATTCTTCCCTTGATTTATGCAACCATCATCGCCATCTTAATCAGCCCGTTGGTCAATTATCCGGAGTGAAAAAAAATTAACCGTATGGTATATTCCCGGTATGTTTCTTTCTATTCCTCTTATTGCCATCTTCAAACTCATTTTCGACCGCATTCAACCTTTAAAACCTTGGGGCTTTTGTTGGGAGACATCATAATTCCATTAAAAAAGGGAAATAAGAATCTACACCCCCCGTTAAAAAAAATATTGAAACTATAAATGTGTGAAAAATATAACTTATAACTAAAATCCTATAACACCCGGCAATATGGATTTACTAAACTTTGCTTAGAGAAAATTTGATTCCAAATTAAACTAATAGCCGCCCAATTAAAATGTAACCATGCTTAAAGTTTTTCCGGGATGCTCAATTAAATTTCTCAAAACGATAAGAAAAAAATATTATTTATCCCTTTAATTAAAAAACATGAAAACAGTTTTACCTTCGTTTCTCTTAATTACCTTGCTTTTAAGCATGGGGAAATCCAATGCACAGTGTACGGTTTCTAATATTA